>JAQCND010000188.1 GCA_028274765.1 Bradymonadaceae bacterium | reverse complement strand
CATCGCCTCGTCGAAGGCGGCCAGATCGAAGTAGGTCTCGAGCCACCCGGGAAACGCCGCTCGGACATCGTCGAGTTCGCGTTCGAGATCGGCCACCGCGTCCTCGGTGAGGATGTAATGCGAGTCGCCGTCGAGCGTCTCGTCGGCCGCGATGGTTCGGAGGCGATCGACGATCTCGGCGAGCGTCGAGAGCACGCTCCAGAGGGCCCGGAGGATCGACCACCAGCGCCGTTTCGGGGGCATCTCGTCGTCGGTCACGTTGCCACGCGGGCCGCTCATCACGACGCCGACGAATCGACGCAGCGTCCCCCAGGTGTAGGCGCCCGTGAGCGTCGAAAACTGCTCCCACAGTTCGAGGTGTTTCAGCATACTGCGAAACGGGGCATTCGAGGGGGGGCCTTCTTTCAGTGTGTCGGACGCCTGATCTTGGATCATGAGTATCGTATCGATGTCACTCGACGTTGTTGAGACGATCGTGTGTGAGTATGCCGTGAGTCCTCCTCGAAATGCAAGGAGGCATGGCGGTGTGCATGGCGCTTGAGGTCGCGTCGTCGTTACAATGCGTGTTGCGCCCTGCCCATCTCATCCCTCGACAGCGTATCCTCGCGATGTCACGATAGACTCCGAGAGCTCCCGAACGACTGACTCAGAGTCGGGTGGCTCGTCCCAATGTCTTACATGCCCTGTTCTCTCGAAACATTCCCTTCGTCTCGGGAGTCGGCAAGCTCCGATTCTCGTGACACCGAGCGCAAACCGAGAAGCGTTGCGCGTGGAAGAGATGGATGTGGAAAGGCGTTGTTCAAGTGCACGGGCTGTGATACTCGCCGTAGCGGCGAATCCCTCCGACTTCCCTCTATATCCATGCGATATTTCGACCGATACACACCCTGGCTAGCCGGGGCCTCGCTCGTTGCCGTCTGTGTGGCGCTCGGTCTGGCCTTCTTTCATGCGCCCGTCGATCGCACGATGGGCATCGTCCAGAAGATTTTTTACTCTCACGTCCCGGCCGCGATGGCCGCTTACGCGGGCTTTACTATTACGTCGGTCGCAAGCTTACTGTACCTGCTAAAACCCTCCCGCATGTGGGACACGGCCGCCATCGCGGGCGCCGAAGTGGGACTTCTGTTTTGTCTATACGTCCTCGCCTCGGGACCGCTCTGGGCGATCAAAGCCTGGGGGCAGGCCTGGGTGTGGGACCCACAACTGACGGCGACGTTCGTCCTTTTTTTGCTGTATGGGGCGTATCTGATGCTCCGGCTGTTTTCGGGACAGAGCGAGGGCATGCGCAAGATCGCGGCCTCGCTGGCTGTCCTCGCGTATGTCGACATTCCGATCATTCACTACGCCGTCCAGCAGTGGGGAGTCATGCATCCGGTCGTCGAGCGAGAGGGGGGCGGCGGACTCGCACCGGGGATGAAGACGGCTTTTTCGACGAGCATGTTCGCTTTTTTGCTCGTCTTCGCGCTGCTCTTCTGGCTCGCTTTCCGCGTCCGATACCTCCAGCGACATCTCGACAAACTTTATCTCGATTGCGAGGACCTGAGGCGTGAACTTCAGTCAGACGGATAACATGCGAGTACGTGACCGATTCGGGGGCGGACCCATCTGGTGTCTGGCTGCACTCATCACCATCGGGTGTGTACCTACCATCGCCTCGGCCCAGAATGCCGGCCCCCCTGACGCGCGATCGACTCCCTCTGTCGATACGGGCTCCGAGAAGACCGACGGCGGAACGCCTCGCGATACGGGAGGGGTCGATGGAGCAGATGGGCGACGTGCTGATCTGAGAGCGGGCGATACGGGAACGGGGCTGGAACGTCCCCTCGATTCGGAGACTTCCGAAGCAGCCCGAGAGGATACGCTGCCGGGAGGGACGCTGGCCGTGATTTCGTACATGGTGCTCTGGGGAATGATCCTGCTCTTTGCCGTTTACCTCGGATGGCGACAGCGAGCGCTCAACGCCGAGATCGAGCATCTCGAGAGCCGCCTCGACGACGCCTTCGAGGAAGCCGCCGATTTCGACTCGGACGAACGAACATCTTGAGACGCCATGTCTTCCGCTCACGTCTTCTACATCCCCGTCATTTTCATGGTGGGACTGCTATTTGGATACTTCGCGGGCCGACAGGCGGCCGAAAAAGAGCGAGAGGAGAAGCGCAAGCGCGCCAAGAGGCGCAAGCAGTTGAATCGAACCAAACGGAAGGGAGATGAGACGGACGAGGCGCAGGATGCGTGACTCGCGGAGTCAGTTGAATACCAATGCCCCGACTTCGTCTTTGAAGGTCTCGAGATTCTCGCCAGTCGCCGCCGAGATGGCGACAAAAGGAAGGCCGAGCTCCTCTTCGACATAGTTGCGGACGCGGTCGCGTTCGTCTTGGACGTAGGGAAGATCGAGCTTGTTGAGTGCAACCATCTGAGGCCGTTCGACGAGTTCGGGGTTGTAACTCTCGAGCTCGTCGTGAAGCACCTCGAGGTCGTCGATGGGGTCGCGATCCGAGGGAACCCCCTCGACAGTCGGCGTGGCATCGAGCAGGTAGACGATGACCTCGGTGCGTTCGATGTGTTTGAGAAACTCGATGCCGAGGCCGTCGCCCTCGTGGGCACCCTCGATGAGCCCGGGACAGTCGGCGATTACGAATTCGCGATGTTCTCGCCAGTCAACGACCCCCAAATTGGGCTCGATGGTCGTAAACGGATAGTCCGCCATCTCCGGCTGGGCCCCGGAGAGCGTCGCGATCAGCGTCGACTTGCCCGAGGACGGGAAGCCGACCAGCCCGACGTCGGCAATCATCTTCAGCTCTAGACGGAGCGCATGCCGATCGCCAGCGTCACCGTTGGTGGCGCGCCTGGGGGTCTGATGGGTTGACGAGGCAAAGTGGGTATTCCCCAATCCTCCCTCGCCTCCGCGAGCGATGACGGCTCGCTGTCCCTCTTCGTCGAGATCGGCGATCTGCTCGCCGGTCTCTCGGTCGTGAATCACCGTGCCGACCGGGACGGGATTGACGAGGTCGTCGCCATCCGCTCCCGTCTTGTTGCTGCTCTCTCCGTTTTCACCATCCGGAGCTTCGAGCAACTTGACGTGGCGATATTCGGCGAGCGTGTGCTCGTCGGTCGAGGCGACAAAGACGACGTCGCCGCCATCGCCGCCATCGCCTCCGTTGGGTCCCCCTTTGGCGACATACTTTTCTCGCCGAAACGATACGATGCCGTCGCCCCCGTCCCCCGCTTTGATTTCAACGTCACATTCGTCGACGAACATGAACGGCGATCACTCCGCCGCAGCGTCTTCGGGCATGTCGTCGAGCAGCTCGTCGTCGTGCTCTTCGAGCCACTCGTCGACCGGAACGACCGAAACCATCTGGCGGCCGCCCTGGGCGTGATGGAACTTCACGAACCCATCGATCTTCGAGAAGACCGTGTGATCTTTGCCCAGTCCGACGTTGCGACCCGGGTGAAATTCCGTGCCGAGCTGACGGACAATGATGCCGCCCCCTCGGACAAATTCGCCGCCGAATCGCTTGACGCCGCGATATTGCGGATTGGAATCTCGTCCGTTCTGTGTACTGCCTTGTCCCTTCTTGTGAGCCATAGCGTGTCTCCTAGTCGGAGTCGAACAGAAACGAGGCTCTCGCGCCGGGCACTCGAGTACGCTCGAGAACCGCGGCAATTGATGTCGAGCACACGGCCGACGTCTCCCTGTCGACGAGGGCGACGCGAAGCCGAAGCTCAGTCTTCCTCTGCATCTTGGATGTCCGTGATGCGGACGCGGGTGTAGGGCTGTCGATGCCCTTTCTTTCGGCGATAACCTTCCTTGGTTTTCTTCTTGAAGACGATCTTTTTGGGACCTTTGCCGTGTTCGAGCACGCGGGCGACGACGCGCTTGTCGTCGAGATAGGGGCGACCGACTTCTATGTCTCCACCGTCACCGACGGCGAGGACCTTCTGAAACGCGATGCGCTTGTCGGTGTCGACTCCTTTGATCTTTTCGACATCGATCTCGTCGCCGGGCTCGATTCGGTACTGGTTGCCTCCCGTTTTGATCACTGCGTGCATGACGTCTGTCTCCCAGTTTGTGCCAAAATCAACATCGTTGAGATGCGGTCAATGAACACACCGTGGATGGCCAGCGGACGGTATACAACAGCAGTCGGCGCGTCAAGGTCCTTCGATGGCCCTTCCAGGGCGATCGTATTGGAGGTATAAATAACACATTCACGGTTCGACCTCCGTTAGGTCGCTTCCATTCGTCTGCCAAGGAGTCGCTGAAGCCATATGCCAGCAGGGATGCTCACATCAAAGATGCACAGGGGCGCTCCGAACCCATATCGAGTCGATTCGGG
>JAQCND010000185.1 GCA_028274765.1 Bradymonadaceae bacterium | reverse complement strand
GGAGGCGACCTCTGATGGGGCGCAAGATCCGACTCGGCATCCGAGCCATGGGGGCGATCGCAGTCAATACCTTTCGCGAGGCCGTGCGAAACAAGATCTTCGGGGCCCTGCTGATTTTCAGCATCGGAATCATGCTCTTCAGCCTGGTGCTCGGCTCGATGAGCCTCCACAACGAGGTGCGCGTGGCGACGGACGTGAGTCTCTTCGCCTCGACTTTCTTTTCGATGATTATCACCGTCTACGTCTCGATCAATCTACTGCACACCGAGATCGACCGACGCACGATCTACACCATTCTCTCGAAACCCGTCAGACGCTGGCAGTTCTTGTTGGGGAAATACGCTGGTATTCTTGCGCTCATGGCCCTCATCGTGGGGCTTTTGTTCGGGGTATCGGCCGGCCTCGTCGCGTTTCAAGGAGGCGAGGTGTCGATGGCACTCGCCAGCGCCTTTTATCTCATCCTCCTGCAGCTCGCCGTCGTGGCGGCGATATCCCTTCTGTTTGCGAGTTTCTCGACCCCCCTTTTGTCGGGGCTTTTATCGGCCGGAATCTTTGTGCTCGGCCATCTACACAACCAGCTCGAGATGGTGAAGGAGTTCTTCGATATCGCGATCATTCGTGCGAGCGTCGACGTTCTCGCCTGGGTCTTGCCCAATCTAGCCTCGATGAATCTGACGGTCGAACTCGTGCGCGACATCCCCGTCCCCACGCGATATCTGTTGTCGGCGACGTGGTATGCGAGTTCGTATGCCGCCCTCGTCCTGCTGGGTGCCATGTGGATCTTCTCACGCCGTGACCTCGAATAGAGGAGACGCTGCCCTTCTCAAGGGTTGTGCTCACCGTTCGCCTCCTCGTCCCGAGGCCCCTGTTGGGTCTGACACCGCTCCGGGCGCGGAGGCACGTCAAGTGAACGGCGAGTCTCGTCGGGAAGCTCGCCGACGAGACGCCACGCCAGGCAATGAGGTTGCTCGCGCTGGAACTCCCGGCTGAGGGTGTCAGCAACGGGAGCGGTGAGCTCGTACTTGGAGGCATAGGCGACGACGTCGACACTCTTGTCCGGCCGATAGGCCCAATAACGATTGGTCATGAAGTACTCGAGGGCCCGGCGTGTATGGGTGACGACTTCGTCATCCTCGACGTTGAGAGAGATATCGTGTTCGGCCATCAATTCGAGATACGTGACGTAATGAGAGGGCTTGGGAGATTCGTGCCGCTGAAGTATTTCGTAGGCAAAGTCGATGGCGCGCTGGGTCTCGCCCAGATGATCGTACACTTCCGGGAGGAGGTGGGGGTAGCGGCGGGACTTGCGAAAGATCGGTAGCCCACGCTCCAGAACCTCTCGAGCCTGGGACCATTCCCCCATCTTCGTGAGCCCGCGCGCCACGTGAAAATAAGGCCGCCAGACGGTCGAATTTTCCTGCCAGACGGGCCCCCATAGCGCGAGCACGTTGCGCCATCGCCCGACCTGCTGGTGGGTCAGCCCCGCAAAGAGGAGCGATGCGACGAGGGCGACCCCGGCTCCGACGCGAAGAGCCCACTGATGGCGAGGCCCCTGGTCGAAGGTGGATTGCAGGTATCGATAACCGGCGAGGACGAGAAAGTAGGTGACCATGAGAATGGGAAGATAGAAGTACGAATCGGAGGTCAGACGGGGGAGCTGCTTGAGCTGAGAGTACGGGCCATAGAAGAGAGCTCCCATGATCAGCGGGAACAGCAGCTCGATCTGCCGACGAAGCGCCAGCCCGAGCATCAGACATCCGAGGCCGAGCACAATCACGAGACCGGGAATCGTCTCGAGCCAGCTCCCGGGATAGGTGATGTAATATTCGGGATCGAGGCTGATGGGCACGACATAGTGGCGAGCAGCCAGCTCGAGGGCGCACGTGAACCGGTAGTATTTTGTCCAGACATGGCTGGATCCCGCCCCGACATTTTCGACGAGCGATTCCTGCCCGCTCACGGCGAGCGGAAGATAGGCGGCCGACAGCCCCCCCAACATGCCGAGCAAAGGGAAGTGGTCGCGCGGAATGCGCCAGCTCCGGCGCTGATACATCGAGACGACCGCCAACACGAGGGGGAGCAGAATCATCTCGGGACGACACCCCACCCCGATGACGAACAACAGCCCGATCCCCGCGTCGAACCTCCATGTCGATCCCTCTCGCTGGCTGCGTGCCAGGCGTATACTCCACAGGAGGAGCCCCCCGAGCATGCACGTCCCCCAGAGCACGGTCTTGAGGTTGGTCAACCACACCGTCACCTCGACGTTGAGGGGATGGAGCGCCCAGAGCGCCGTTGCGATGAACGCGACGTGGCTGGAAGACCATCGGCGCAACAACAAAAAGACGATCACGATGTTCGACAGATGCAGTCCGAGATTCAGAGCGTGGAGAGATTGAAAGTAGGACGGCATCGAGGACGACACCATGCGCAGATGATAATAGATAAAGGTGGGGATGACGGTCGGATAACCCGTCTTGGGAGTGAGCAGGCGCTGGCGCCAGGAGACCCCCCACCAGTTTTGGACCTCGGGCCGGAACAGCAGGTAGTTGGGATCGTCGTAGCTGGCGGTCATCCCGAATCCCAGCGCTCGAGCATAAAGCGCGGCAACTACCACCACCAGAAGCCCGAGGCCGAGCCAGATGTATCGAGGGGTATCGTCGTTCAAGGTTGTTCTCCCGATGGGTCGGATGAAGCGTCGAGGCAGCGTCTCGGTGGCGGAGGAGCCCCGAGCATCTCACGTCGAGGACGTGGGAAACGTCGGACGACTCGCCACGCAAAACAGTGGGGCGAGTCGGTCTCGAATTCTCGGAGAATGAACGGACGTGTGAGGTCGAACTCGTCCTGTTTGCTCAGGTAGTCGGCAATGGTGAGGCGCAGGTCGCGATGGGTCATCCAGGTCTCGTGCTGGCTATAGATCGCGACCGCTCGTTCGAGCGCCTGTTGAAGCTCCTCGTTCTCGGGCAATGGGCGTTCCTGACGGGCGAGCACCTCGAGAAACACCTTGTAGTGCTCGTCGCGGGGGCTCGCCTCCCGCAACACGGCTTCGGTCGCCAGTTCGGTGGCACGTCGGGGTTGTTCGACCTCCTCGAGGACCTCGGGAAGGAAAAACGGATATGCTCGACTCGACCGAAAGAGGGGAAGGCCCTCTTCGAGAACCTCGGCCGCCTCCTCCCACTGCTCGTTGTGGGCATATTCCCAAGCGACGATCTTGTAGGGGCGATACACGCCGGGTTGATACTCGATG
>JAQCND010000183.1 GCA_028274765.1 Bradymonadaceae bacterium | reverse complement strand
TGTGAGCTGCGCGTGTCGAAATGCGCCATGGAGAAGAGGCGTCGAGAAAAGGCTGCCAATTTCACAATTACAGACGGCGAGAATGGAATGCAAGATGGAAGCGAATACTCCGAGGGCCATCGCATTCGAATTCGATTCGACGTTCGAACTCGCCGATCCTCTCGATATTCTGGTGTGTTTCGCCGGATAGAGCCCCTCGATCGCGAGTGACTTCGCCGTTTCAAGCCGGCTGGGAGCCGGCGCTCCATCGGGTGTCTCCCCCAACATCCCTTCGAGCCCCTCTTGGAGTGCCTTGATACTTCCTCGAAGTGAGCCACTGGCTGGCACGTCGACGAACGACTCCTCGGAGTCGGGGGAGAGCGTCGACTGAGAGGAGAGAGACGTTCACATGCGATCGCCCTCCGAACACTCCGTGAATCCACCTCTCCATCCTCGAGCCGAAGATAAGAGGAACGAATCGGCGATTGAGGAGTGATCGGACTTTGTGACGAGATCAGAAGTCAGATAACATCATTCTTCGATATGCGGGAATCTCCCTGTTTCTCCGGAGATAACCTTTCAAAAGGAGTGCCATTCGACATGGATGTCTCGGACGGTTGCGACGATGCGCTCACAAGATTAGCCTCCTGGCTGGTCCGTCGGCAGACGAAACGAGTCTGGCTGATCGTCTGCCTCTTCGTGGCGAGTGCGAGCCTCGTGACGAGCGGATGCACGCCCGGCCCTACCGAACGCCTCGATCCGTCGGGGGGTTCGCAGATCTCGAACGAATTCAACGGTCGCCCCTCGTCGGGCTCGACGCCGGGAGGCGGGTCGGATGCCTCGACCTCACCCGATCCCTCGAATCCAGCTCGGGATACCGGTCCGTCCGCGGGAGACGATACGGATAGCCCTGTCGATCCCGAGCCCGATACCTCGGAGTCGGAGGACACGGAACCGACGACGGGCCCCACCGTCAAACTCGCCACCTGGAACATCCGAAAGCCCTCGGAGGAATCGACTCGCACCGATTACATGGCCACGATGGCCGAGAAGCTCGATGCCGACGTCGTCGCGCTCCAGGAACTGGGGTCGACCCCCCCGCTCGACGAAATCTTTCCGTCGAACAGCTACCAGAGGTTTGTCAGCGAACGGAACGCAGAAGGGGGAAGCAACCAGTTTTTTCTGCAGACGGGATTCGCCATCGCTGAGGCATGGAACGTCGATCGCAATGCCGACTACGAGGAACTCGCCGTCAGTTCGGGTCAGCGCCGGGGCATCGACGTGACACTTCAGTTCGAGAATCACTCGCTCCGAATGCTGAGTGTTCATCTCAACGCCAGTTGTCAGAACGGAGGCGGCGGAGAAGACTGTCGAATCCTCAATCGACAGGCTCGCCGCATCCGAGACTGGATCCAGGCGCGAGAGTCCAACGACGAAGATTACGTCGTCCTCGGCGACTTCAATCGCGTCTACGAGGCGGGTAGCGAGTTCTGGGAGACGATCGAGAATGCCGACGACAGTGGCGTGATCATCAAATCCAAGAACAAGAGCCCACGGTGTCTGGGAGACGCGTTCGACAAGTTTATCGATCACGTCGTCTTCGATGCCGACGTCCAGAGCTGGCTTCAGATCTCCGAGCTCCAGGACCTGACGTACGAAGAGACTCTCGATATCAATGTCGATGATATCGATGATCCCGACATGTCTCCCGTCTCCGATCACTGTCCGGCCTACGTCGAAATCGCCGAAAAGCAGTGAATCTGCCGGGGTATGTGCATCGAGCGAGCGACGACTGCCTCCGCGGCCATTGTCATTCGATGGCCGCTGGATAGATTTGGGGCCGCGATAGTATCTCTAGATCATCTTATCGTTTTTGACATCGGGAGATTTAGGATGGAGTACGTCGACGTTCAAAGTTCGGAGATCCCCGCGCTGGGATTTGGGACGTGGCAGCTCACCGGTTCGGACTGTCTCGAGGGCGTCGAACACGCCCTTTCGCTCGGATACCGTCACATCGATACGGCTCAGGCCTACCAACACGAGGATCTCGTCGGCAGGGCGATCGACAACTCGTCGGTGCCTCGTGACGACATCTTCTTGACCACCAAGGTCTGGCGCACCGAGGCGGCGCACGACGACGTCATCGCCAGTACCGAGGAGAGCCTCGAGAAACTCGGGACCGACCATGTCGATCTGCTGCTGATCCACTGGCCGGTCGACGAGGTCCCCTTCGAGGAGACGATCGAGGCCCTCGACCAGCTCCGCGAGGACGGCAAGACCCGCCATATCGGCATCAGCAACTACACGCCCACTCAGATGCGAACGGCGATGGAGGCCGGGCCGGTGGCGACCAACCAGGTCGAATACCATCCCTATCTCGGCCAGGAGGATCTGCTCGAGATCGTCGAGGCCAACGACCTGATGTTGACTGCCTACAGCCCGCTGGCCCGCGGTCGCGTCCTCGACGACGAGACGCTGACCGAGATCGGCGAAGGATACGGCAAATCCCCCGCTCAGGTGGCGCTCCGATGGCTCGTCCAGCAGGATCGCGTCTCCGCCATCCCCAAGGCGGCCTCGGCCGAGCACCGCGAGTCGAATCTCGAGATCTTCGACTTCGAGCTCAGCGACGACGAGATGAGTCGCATCGACGATCTCGAGTGTGGCGACCGGGTCGTCGACCCGGGCTTCGCCCCCGACTGGGAGCAATGATTTCGAATCGGCCGTCCTCCCTCTGCTTCCTCGGGGAACGAGGGGGGACGTCGCGCTCTCGACGAGACGGGTTCTGCTCACTCTCGAAACGTCACCGTTTCAACCGTCGGGGAGAGTCCTTATCGACTCCGAGTCCGCCGAATGTCGCACGTGTACGTCGAATGTGTGCACCGAATACGCGAGGCCGAAAGAGATAGACGGATGTCTCTCGTCTGAACCCGTGACAGCACATAGAACACCCCCGCAGTCCCCATCGAACGACGAGTGACTGCGGGGGGGATGACGTCAGACCAGTGTGAAACGAATCTCTTCTCACCCCTCCCGGTCGGAGGGGAATCGTTCCGAATCCTGAAAGTCGACCATCCAGAAGGGATAGCGATCCGGCGTGGCCGAAACCTCGTCGAGTCGGGTGAGATCGTCGTCGGTCAGCTCCAGTTCGGCCGAGCGGAGGTTCGAGGCGAGCTGCTCCGTATTCTTGGCTCCGATGATGGTCGAGGTCACACCCGACTGGTGGCGAACCCAAGCCAATGCGACTTCGGCGACGGTGGCGTCGTGATCGTCGGCGATCGTCTGCATGACCTCGACGATGTCGTAGGCCTGCTCCTTGTCGACTGGGGGGAAATCGAACTCGTCGCGACGGGCGCCGCCGCCGGCCTGTTCGTTCTCCCGCGTGTACTTGCCGCTCAGGAAGCCACCGGCGAGCGGACTCCAGGGCATGAAGCCGAGGCCTTCGGACTGGGCGAGCGGAATCAGCGCGTCTTCGACGTCGCGGCTCGACAGCGAGTAGTAGTACTGCATCGCCTTGAATTCGTGCCATCCCTCCCGGCGGGCGATGCCCTGAGCTTTCATCACCTGCCAGGCCGGCCAGTTGCAGACGCCGATGTAGCGGACCATCCCCGAGTCGACCACGTCGTTGAGACCGCGCATCACCTCGCGAATCGAGGTCACGGAGTCGACACCGTGGACGTAGAGCAAGTCGATCGTATCGAGTTGAAGGCGATCGAGACTCTTCTCGACGGAATTGAAGATGTGATACCGCGACAACCCCTGTTCGTTGGGACCGTCGCCCATCTCGCCGCGAACTTTGGTAGCGACCACGATATCGTCAGGATCGACGTCCAGAGTCTGGAGGCTGTTGCCGAGAATCTGCTCGGACTGGCCGAACGAATAAACGTTGGCGGTGTCGATGAAATTGACGCCCGCCTCGAAGCTCTGCTCGAGCAGCGCATCGGCCTCGTCCTGTTGTTGTCGACCGATCGCCTCCCAGTAGCCTTCGCCTCCGAAGGTCATGGTGCCAAAGCAGAGTTCCGAGACGAGCAGACCCGTATCACCGAGTGTGTCGTATTGCATGGGATATACCACTTGAATTGAGAAAAATGGAATTAAGACAAGAGTTTACAATCGTACACTGTTGAGATGCAAGCCTCGACTGCTCCGTTGTGTGAGTACGATGAGGAGTGGACTCCGATTTATCCGCCCTCCTCGAAGTCGTTTTCGTCTTGCCAGCCGAGTCGCAGCATTGGCGGCAGCACGATCACCGTCGAGATCAGGCAGCCACACACCGTGATACTGATCAACTCGCCGAAACGCTGGACCGGCACGAACGAGCTGAACAACATCACGCCGAACCCCAGCATTAGCGACAGATAGGTCAGCGCAATCGCCTTCCCCGTTCCCCGGGCCGACTGCACCAGCGCCTCTTCGACATCCTCGGACTGGTCGATCTCCTCCCGAAATCGAGCCAAAAGATGGATCGTGCCGTCGACCGCAAGTCCGATGGCAATCGAAAAGATCACGGCCGTCGCCGTGTTGAGTGGAATCCCTCGCACGGCCAT
>JAQCND010000426.1 GCA_028274765.1 Bradymonadaceae bacterium | reverse complement strand
GCCACCGGAGGAAGTATCATCGGAGGAAGCCGGACCGTCCTCCTCGACCAGCGGGCCGCCTCCGCCGCCGAAGAGCTCGGATTCAGCCGAGGAGCGCGAGACGTCTTCGACCCCGACCTCCTCCCGGAGTTGCTTCAGATTCTCGCGCTCCTCGGCTGTGAGCTCGCCGTAGAGTTCGCGAAACGTCACCAGATCCGTCAGCGCCACTGTCCCGGCTAGCTCCGAATCCTCCATCCCCTCGAAGACGTATGTGCCGTAGACTCTGACGTTGGCCGAGCGCGTAAACCCCCGGGCGCTGAACGACTGGAGCGTCACGGTATCGCCGACCTCGATGTCGTAGAGCGAGATCAACGGTGCAATCTCGTCGTAGAAAAACTCGTATCGACGCTCGAGATTCGAGTCGTTCAGATCGAGAAAGTCTTTGATGAGATCTTGGAGCGCGACGTCGTCCCTCCCGCGAGCGTTCGGGCGTTCGAGAAAGGAGGCGAGCCGCTCGCGCATTTTGCGGGTGTCGTCGGCGGAAAGTCCAAAGGTCAAACGCCGATGCTGGGTCTGGAGTCGGTCGATATCGGACTGGAGCGTCTCATTGTCGGCGATCATTTCGCCCTGCTCGACGACCGTCTCGTGGAGTTCGTCGAGGTCCTCGGCGACCGGGTTCTTGAGAAAATCCTCGTGGATGTGACGACTCAACAGCAGGCCGCGCTTCCCCTCGGGAATGCGCTCGCCTTTGTCGATGCGAAAGCGATCGAAGTGCTCGGCAAATCGGCTCGGATCCGTTCCCATCACTCGCAGGACAACCAGTCGGCTGTCCGAGGCCATCGGGGCGATCTCGGTCTCGAGAAACTGGAGCGTCTCCTCGGGTCGCATCGCCAGCTCCTCCTCCCAGAACGCATCCCGAAGAACGCGGTCGAGCGACTCGATCTGATCCCGGTACCGCTCGCGCTGGCTGGAGACCTCGAGGCGCTGCCGGGCCTCGCGTTTGAGATCCCCGGCCATCGCTCGCATCTGGTCGGTGAACCGGTCGACCCGCTTCCCGTGGCCGGCGTCGACGGCGTCTCGCAGCAGCGACAGCGTGCGATCGATCTGGTTGCCCATGACGAATCGGGCGGGGGTGATCCCCATCGGCACGACAGCCCGGACGTTGGGGACCGATTCGAGCGGCTCGCGGATCCGATCGAATTGCTGAATCTCGCCGATGTTTTCGCCCTCGAACGAGACGCTCCCGAAGAGGGCGATGTCGTCCTGAGCCTTCGACGAATAGACGTGGAGGTGGCCGGCCAGGCTCTCGGTGACCGTCCGCTGCATCGAGGCCTCGACGCTGTCGAGCAGCGAGGTGCCCACCACCAGAAGCGCCGTGCCGAGCGCCAGAATTCCCCCGACGATCGCGCTCTTCATCCGGTGACTGACGACGCTGCGCGCCGCCGTCTGCACCAGAAGCCACCATGTCGTGCCGGGCGAGCTCATGAGCGAGTGTCGTCATCGATACGGCCGTCGACCAATCGAATGACTCGGTCGCCGCGCTCGATGATGTTGGGGTCGTGACTCGAGAAGATGAAGGTCGTCTCCTCGGTCTGATTGATTTCGGCCATCAAATCGAGAATCGTGCGGCCGGTGTCGGTGTCGAGGTTGGCGGTCGGCTCGTCGGCGAGGACGATCTGAGGATAAGTCACCAGAGCACGGGCAATGGCGACACGTTGGCGCTGGCCGCCGCTGAGTTCGTTGGGACGATGGTCGATGTGTTCGAGAAGTCCGACCCGATCGACGATGGTCTCGACACGTTCCCGCCGCACGTCACTCGACAGCTCGCCCTGCAGCAGGAGCGGAAACTCGACGTTCTGATAGACGTCGAGCACGTCGATGAGATTGAAACTCTGGAAGATGAAGCCGAGCGTGTGGAGTCGCAGATCGGTGCGCTCGGCATCCGACAGGCCCGAGGTCGATTCACCGTCGATGCGAACCTCGCCGTCGGTCGGGAGGTCGATACAGCCGATCAGGTTCAAAACGGTGGTCTTGCCGCTTCCCGAGGGGCCGGCGATCGTGGCAAATTCACCGCGATCGAAGGTCAACGAGACGTCCTCGACGGCATGGACGGTGGTCTTCCCCAACGAGTACTGTTTGTCGACGTGATCGAGTTCGACGAGAGGCACGCGACGTCCTTCGAAGAGTATCGAGAGGGTTCGACCGAATGCAACGGGACGCGACATCCCGATGGACGGGATGGACGAGTGTCGAACCTACCGTCTTCTGCGATATTCGTAAATGCATCCATCTCTTGACGTGGTGGGAGGCTCGCCCGAGACTGGGAGAACGTGCCATTGATTTTGGCTTCGATGCGGGAACATACGCTCCCGAGAGCGGCCCGATACTCGTTTGTTGATGGTTCCATTGCCCCGGCTATCCCTCCATGAAACGCCTCGAGATCGATGACAACGCCCATGAGATGATTATCTCGGCTCTCGAGAAGATCTCGTTCTTCGAGGGGCTGAAGCCGACGGAACTGGACTGGATCGCCGATCAGGCCAGAGCGTATCGCTACATCCCCGAGGACCGTCTCCTCGAAGAGGGCGAACCCTCGGACGCATTTCTGCTTCTGATACGCGGGAAAGTCTCGGTACGCGTGCCGCGAGAAGAAGGACTCGAGGTCGAGGTTGCGCAACTCGAGGCGGTCGATACGCTCGGCGAAGTCGGGGTGCTGCTGGATAGACCCCGCACGGCCAGTGTGGTGGCGCTCGAGGACGTGACGGCGCTTCACTTCAAGCCGCATGCTTTCGAGGCGATGTACCACAATTTGCCGAAGTTCGGGCTCGGGGTCAGCCGCGCCCTCGCCGAACGGCTCAGCCACACCTCGCATCGACTCCCCGTGCCAGATGCCTCCGAGGAGGAACAGAAGCCGGGGTTTGAGGGGGGCCACATGCTCGAGTTTCTGCCGCGTCACTTCATGGAGCGCCATCGCGTCCTGCCGCTCTCGATCGAGGAAGATACGTTGATGCTGGGCGTCGTCGACGATCCCTCGACCGAAGTGCTGAGCGCCGTTCACAACGCGCTGCCGGGCCTCCAGATCGAGACTCAACGCATCTCACTGGAGATGTTCAATGAGACGCTTCGATCGCACATCCGCGACTCCCAGCTCGAGCTCGACAGCGACGACTCGGAGGATACGGAGAGGCGAGAGCGAATCGTCGACCTCGATGGCTCGGTCCCGGCCTCCGACGTGCAGTCGACGACGAGCGATCAGCTCGCCGAGACCTCCCCGAAACTCCAGCGACTCCTCCGCCAGATGGTCGGCGAGGGTGCCTCGGACCTCCATCTGTCGGCCGGACAACAGCCACGGTGGCGCATCGACGGAGTGATCCGAAGGGTACGAGATGTCGAGCCTCTGGGCTCGACCGAAGTCTTCGAGATGCTCGAACCGCTGCTGGGACGCTCGGAACTCGAGGGATTCGAGGCGACACACGACATCGATGTTGGTCTGACCGTCGAGGGACTGGGTCGATTCCGCGCCAACCTCTTCATGGACCACCGAGGGATCGGGGCGGTCTTTCGGTTCATACCCGGCGAAATCATGGATCTCCAGCAGCTCGGGCTTCCTGCCATAACTCAGCGGTTCTGTGACGAACCCAAGGGACTGGTGCTGGTGACGGGCCCGACCGGGTGCGGCAAATCGACGACGCTCGCCTCGATGCTCGATTACATCAATCGAAAGCGCCGCGAACACATCATCACCATCGAAGATCCCATCGAGTACGTCCACGCGAGCAAGAAGTGCCTGATCAACCAGCGGGACGTCGGGGTACATACCGAGGATTTTGTCTCGGCGCTGCGCGCCGCCCTCCGCGAGGACCCCGACGTCGTCATGGTCGGCGACCTTCGCGACCCGGAAACCATTCGCATCGCGCTGGAGACCGCCCACACCGGCCATCTGGTCTTCGGCTCGCTCCATACGGCGACGGCCGCCAGCACGATCGATCGCATCCTCGGACTCTTTCCCTCCGACGAGGAGGATCAAGTGCGAAGCACGCTCGCCGACACGCTCCGGGGCGTCATCTCGCAGGTACTCTGCCGCAAGAAGGGAGGGGGCCAACGCGTCGCCTACGAGGTCCTCGTCTCGGACCACGCCATCAGCAACCTCATCCGCGAGAACAAGATTTACCAGATCCCCGGGGCCATGCAGACGCACCGCGAAGAGGGCCACATTCTCCTCAACGCCACCCTCGCGCGTCTCGTAGAACGAGACGAGATCACCTATCGCGAGGCCCTCGGCAAGACGACCGATCGCGACGAGCTCGCCGAGCGTCTCGACCGGCCCGTCGAGACATATTACTGAAAACGTGTATCCCGGACACGGGTCGAGTGACCGCACGAGAATGGAACCATCGCGGACGTAGCCGGCGAGTCGCCAACACCCCAAGAGCATTGCCCTCCACAGACACTCGATTGGCCGCGGGAGTTGCCCTGTTCGTTCTTGACGTGAGCCCCCTTGCCAGCACGTTGCTTCAGCGTCCCCTTGGAGGAGAAAGCGCAACGATCATTCGACGATATCATCGAGAAATAATCGCCCCCGTGTTATCTACAGTTCCAAGTACGATCGCGCTGCGTACACGGGTGAGTCGATGGGGACGAGGTCGAGCCGAGGAGCCATACTCGAACGTCCGTCTGTTCGAATGCGGCCCTCCTCCCCCCATTTGCATCGATAATATGTGCGTATCAGTGAACGCTTGGTAAATACGCATGGTTCATGTCTGTCGTGGATAAGATGCCCCGACCCTCGAGATCGCTCACAATCTGTACGTGTCGTCTCGGCCTGTGCGTTCGTCCGAGCGATCGTCGACGACGGGTGAAATTCGAATCATGCCGCCCGGTGTCGGGGACTCACTGCGGGATCACCGTCGTCGCCTTGGGGCCATCCGCACTCTCTTCGAGTTCGAACTCGACTTCGAGATCTTCTTCGATGGGCTTGAATCCCGTGCGCTCGAGGGCGGTGAAGTGGAAGAAGACGTCATCGCCTTCGGAGCACTCGATGAATCCGTAGCCCTCGTCGCGACTGAACCACTTAACTCTCCCTTCCATTCGTCTCGACATGTTTACTCCTGATACGTGCTCGATTCTCATCTGACCACTCCTCGAACGGCTGGGATACCGATAACGGTTTGCATGTGTGTTCGAGGAGTCTTTTCACCGCAGCCGCCTCTCAGCCGGACTGTCCATCGGCC
Organism: Bradymonadaceae bacterium; assembly: GCA_028274765.1. GTDB lineage: Bacteria > Myxococcota_A > Bradymonadia > Bradymonadales > Bradymonadaceae > CAJXPB01. Next base: position 711 of record JAQCND010000426.1, on the reverse strand, counting down.
GGTTGGAGCCGCGGACCTCCATTGCGTGCGACATGATCTCGGCGCGAACCGACCTCGATGTATCGAGAGAAGTCAGCTCCGAGACCACTACCAACGCTCTGAATTCTAACGATCACCTCCCATCACTTCAACATAAAATTGTTTTTGGGCGATCGTTAAACAGAAGAACGGGGAGGGGGACGTGGCACGACGCGAGACTCGAGCCCCGATCAAATGCAGGACAGAGCCGGATGGATCCGGGGTTGAGATCCGATGCCGGGCTGGGAGAACGTATCGAGGAGATGCCCGGTACAGTCAATACTTTCTAAGAGCGGCTCTCCAAGAGGAATGAGAGCCAATCGGAGATGGGGAAAGCCCCACCAGAGGCACGGGTGAATGGAACGGTAGTCTGGGACGATATCGGACCGCTTTACCTTCGATACCGTCGCTCGCCCCCGTCGAGCCCCCGACGAGGATCGGGGGCCATCGGGCACGTCAACCCGGCTCGACAATGGTCGTGATCTTCCAGCCCTGGGACTGGGGATCGCTGACGACCTGGAGGTCGCGTTCGAGCTGCTCCTCGAGCTCGTCGACGACGTCCTCGAGTTTTTCGCGCCAGCGATCGGTGTACTTGCGCTCGCGCCCTCTCATTTGAAGGACAAACTTGACCTGGTTGCCCTTCTCGAGGAATCCGACCGCGCGATCGAGTTTCACCTGAAGATCGTGATCGCC
>JAQCND010000425.1 GCA_028274765.1 Bradymonadaceae bacterium | reverse complement strand
CGATATCGTGCTTTCGAGTGACTCGATCCAATCGAGGAGCCGAAGTTTCGCACAAGCCGATCAGCTCGTTCAGCACGTCAAAGAGGTTGTTACGCTCACCAAGAACTTCCGGGCGCACGAGTCTGAAAAACACGATTCACAAGATCGGGCTTCACAGGCTCGAAACTCGCAGGATCACGACTCGCAGCATCGTGAATCGACTCCCCGCGATTTGAGCGAGGCGGCCGACATCGAGTGGTAGGCCTCGCACTCTCGTTCTCTCGTGGTCTCCTCCGCTCGACTCATGCCGAGCCCCAAAGCCCCATAGACCAGAGCCCGAGGCGGTCGACTTTCATCCAAAGGCACCGCCTCGGGCTCATTGTTTGAATCTCCTTACAGATGGACTGCGAGGATGCGGTCGGTTGTCGAGCACCGAGCTCGTCGTCGTGCCGAGCCCGGGCCGGTGTCGTGCATCAGCTCGGCGCGCCTGGCGTGATGATGTCCGAGCCCGGTTCGCCGAGCAGCTCGATCATCAGGTCGTTCATCCGCTGGACGAAGCCCGCCGGATTCTCGAGGCGCCCACCCTCGCTGAGCCACGCCTGATCGAACAGGATGTGGGCCCAGTCGTCGAGGCGCTCGTCGTCGAGCTCGTCGTTGAGGCGCTCGATGATCGGGTGGTCGGGATTGATCTCGAGAATCGGCTTCTGGTTGGGGACGCGCTGACCGGCCTGGCGCAGGATGCGCTCGAAGTTCTTGCTCATCCCGCCCTCCTGAGCCACCAGACAGGCCGGCGAGTCGGTCAGACGGTGTGTCACCCGGACGTTCTCGGCGCGCTCGCCCAGATGGGTCTGGAGTGCCTGCAGGAGGTCGCCGTACTCGCGCTCGGCCTCCTCGGTCGACTCGTCGTCGGCGCCGGTGAGCTCGTCGTCGAGCTGACCGACGGCCACCGATTCGAGCTCGACGTCCTCGTACTCCTCGAGGTGCTCGACGACCCACTCGTCGATGCGGTCGTAAAGCAAGAGGACTTCAATGTCGTGGTCGCGAAAGACCTCCAGGTGCGGGCTGTTCTTGGCGCTCTCGAAGTTCTCGGCGCTGACGTAGTAGATGGACTCTTGGTCGTCGTCCATCCGCTCGATGTAGTCGTCGAGCGAGACGGTCTGCGCCTCGCGGTCGTGATGCGTCGAGGCAAAGCGCAGGAGCCCGGCGAGTCGATCGCGACGGGCGTGGTCCTCGACAACGCCCTGTTTGATGAAGTCGCCGAATTCGCCCCAGAAGGTCTGGTAGTCCTCCGCGTCGAGCCCCTCGATCATGTCGAGGGCGCGCTTGGTCGCCGTCTGCTTCATGGCGTTGACGACTCGATTTTCCTGCAGCGTCTCGCGCGAGACGTTCAGCGACAGGTCGTCCGAGTCGATGACGCCGCGGACGAAGCCCAGATAGCTCGGCAGGAACATCTCGGCGTCGTCCATGATGAAGACCCGCTGGACGTAGAGCTTCACGCCGCTCGGGTCCTGCTCGCCCCCGGCCTGCGCCATGTCGAAGGGGCGCTGCTCGGGCAGGTAGAAGAGCATCGAGAACTTCATGCGCCCCTCGACGTGGCTGTGCGTCCACGTCAGCGGCTCGTTGAACTCGTGGGCGACGTGCTTGTAGAACTCCTCGTACTCCTCGTCGTCGATCTCGCTGGGCCGCCGCGTCCAGAGCGCCGAGGCCTGGTTGACCGTCTCCCAGCCCGACTCCTCGTCGTCCTCGACGGGCATCTGGATCGGAAAGGAGACGTGGTCGGAGTAGGTCCCGACGATCTCCCGGAGGCGCTGGCCGTCCAGCAGATCCTCTTCGCCCTCGCGGAGGTGCAACACGATCTGCGTGCCGCGCGTCTTCTTCTCGACCGGCTCGATCGTGTACTCGCCCTCGCCCTCGGACTCCCAGCGGATGGCCTCGTCGGCGTCGAGCCCGGCGCGACGGGTCGTCAGCTCGACGCGATCGGCGACGATGAACGCCGAATAGAAGCCCACGCCGAACTGACCGATCAACTGGTCGTCGGCGTCGACGTCACCCTGACTCTGAAGCTGTTCCATGAACTGCTGGGCGCCGCTCTGGGCGATCGTCCCGATGTCGCGCTCGACCTCCTCCCGGGACATCCCGATGCCGTTGTCCGCCACCGTGATGGTACCGGCGTCTTCATCGTAGGAAATCCGAATCTCGAGCTCGGAGTCGTCCCCGTAGAGGCTGTCGTCCTGCACGGCCGCAAAGCGCAGCCGATCGAGGGCGTCCGAGGCGTTCGAGACCAGCTCTCGCAGAAACACCTCTTTTTTGCTGTAGAGGTTGTTGATCATCAACTGCAGGAGCTGA
>JAQCND010000177.1 GCA_028274765.1 Bradymonadaceae bacterium | reverse complement strand
TCGCCGGCCTACATGGCTCCCGAGCAACTGGAGGGCGACTACGACCACCGGGCGGATCTGTATGCGTTTGGGGTCATGCTCTACGAGATGCTCTTCGGTCGACGCCCCTTGACCGGAGACGCCTCTGCCATCGCTCACGCCCACAAACACGTCGGGATTCCGCTCCCCGAGAGTGGCTCGCCCGAGCTCAGACGCATCCTCGAGCGCACACTCGCCTCGGAGCCGGCCGATCGGTACTCTCGGGCGGAGGTGATGATCGAAGATATCGAGACCGCCCTCGACGGGCTCGAAGCCGGCGAGACTCCCCCCCACGTCGAGGAACCGACGTCGAAGCAGCTCGAGTTCGATCGACAGTGGACGGCTCGTCTGACGGGGCAGATCACCGGACGCGATGGTACGCGAGATGGCGCGCTACTTTTGGCTGTTCATGGACGCATCGTCGCCATGACGCCCGAGGGCAAACTCTACGAAATGGCCCAAATCCCGCGTGGGATGTCCGATATTCTCGCGGGAGGGCGAGCAACCCAGACCATCGGTTGGCGATACGAGGATCGGCTCATCCTCCTGCGCGACGGCAATCGCCACGAATGGCAGCTCGACGAAGAGATCACCGACGGCATCTACGACGTTCGCATCGGGCCTCGAGGGGAGGCAGTCGCCGTGCGTACGGATGATTTCGTCCAGCTCCACGAGCTCGACGGCACGACCTGCTGGCGAGCGACCGTCGATACCTATGGCATGTTGCCGGAGCTGTGTTTCAGCGATGGAGGCGAGCGGGTGTGGATTTCGAGCGAAGCCCCGAGAACCCAGCTCTACTGCCTGTCGCGCGATGGCGAGGTCCAGATCCGGACCTTGGCGCCAGACCACGACGTCTCGCTGGTGGGCTCGTCCGATGAAGCCGTGTGGGTCGGATGCCACAGCGACGATCGCTTATGTCGCGTCGATGCCGACGGATTTATCGAGGCAGAAACCGATCTATTCGAGTCGCCGACGAGCGTCCATGGCATGAAGTCGCCTCACATCGCGGTCTCCAGTGTGGGCCATCTCGAGGTCTTCTGTACCGAATCCCTCCAGTCCCGCTCGCTGGTACGATATCCGGCGCCCGACGAGCCCGCCATCGTCGGCAAGCGAGGCGTTTTTCAGACGAGTCAGCAGGATGACTACGTGCTCGTCGAGTACTGGGAGCTTCAGTCGGCCGGCACATGACGCTCTTGTCCATCTTCCGATTCCCCACGAGGTGACACTCTCGCGAGTGTCAAGGAGTATCGCATGAATGAGGATGCCAATCAGGCTCTTCGTGTCCGCCGGGTCAAAGTGTCGGCGTTCCGAGAGTTGTTCGACGGGGGCGAGGTCGCCTTCGAGGCTCAGACCTACGGGCCGGGACTCGGGCGAGTCGAATCCTCCGAGATCTCCGCGGATTCGACTCCGGACGTGCAGGAAGAGTCGATGGACGAAGAGATACGGACGAGCGATTCTACCGCGAGCAGCGGGCTCAAATCCGGTCGTCTCCAGGACGTCTTCGGGGCGAAACTCGACGAGGATTCCAGGAGCGAGCGAGTATCGAGGGATGACTCGAGTATGTCCAATGAGTCACCGCACCGACCCGCCTCGGATCCACGAGGCGAGGAGACGACAATCGAGGAACACTCGCCGGCCGAAATGGGAGGGGAGTCGACCGAGGCCAACCCCTCCGAGCCATCCGCGACTTCGGAGAACGACCAGTGGGTGTCGGATCTCAAGAATGCCTTTCAGGGACGTCCCGACTCGTCTCCCCCGACCGCTCCGGAGAGGGAAGTGGGAGCCTCGACGAACGAAGAGGAGCGAAGAACTGCCACCGAGCGCCCCTCGGCCCTTCAATCCTCCGAAGCCACCGAAGCGGAGGACGAAGACGCCGATCCCGACCGAGAGCCCGAGCGACCGCTGGAACAGGCTGCCGAGATCAGTCCCTTCGGGGGGCGCGGCGAATCCGCCGACGAGTCCGGTGATCTGGATATCGTCGGCCAGGAGGAGGAGCAGACGCTCGAGGACTTTGCTGCCTCGATGGGGAGTGAGACCGACGAGGACGAGCCGCTCCTCACCGCTCCCGAATCTTCTGCCGAGTCCTCGTCCCAGCCCCAGCGAGAGGCGTACTCACCCGAATCGGAGACGTCGGGGGCTGACAAGTCGTCCTCGCCAGCCCCCCCCGAGGTCGAACCGATGTCCGATGCGTCCCCCGAGGACGAGGGCGCGAGCATCGACGAGGTATCGTCGTCCGAGGCGTCCGAATCGGACCTGAGCGACGACACCATCCAGGGAGCCTCCGAGGAGGAGCCCGGTGAGGTCGACGATCTGGACGAGTCGCTCGACACGTCGTCGACTCGAGACGAGTTGCGGCGTTCCGTCGAATCCGAGATCGATGGTGAGGTGCTCGACACGTCGGGCCACGAACTGCGAGAACCCGACGAACTGGCCTCCTCGACGTTCGAGGCGACCTCGGAGCATTCGCTCGGGACGGGGAGTGCCATCCGACATGGCATCGGAGACGAATGGGTCCCGTCGGATGACGACGAGTCTGATGGATCGTCCGCTTCGTCTCCCGACGAGCTCGAGACATCTCCTTCAGACGCAGCAGACGCCGACGCGTCGACCGAGCGCAGAGAGGACGAGGCGGCCCCCTCCTCGAGCCATACCGACGAGAGCGACCGTCCGGAGGAGAGCCAGCTCGCATCCGAAGCACGATCCGACTCCGACTCGAACAAGACGACGGATTCCGAGTTGGCAGATGCGCCCGAGCTCGAGACGGAAGTCGATTCCACCGCCGAACATCGCGACGAGACACAAGATCGCACTTCGCTCGGGACCAACGAAGCCGATGCCCTCGCCCCGGACGAGGCGAGCAGGTCTGAGGGCTCGACGAATGGTAAAACGGATGGCTCAACTCCAACGCCCTCTGCGGAGGAGGCACCCGAGGCGTCGCTCGACGAGGACCGTGACGCATCCGAGCAGGATGAGGCACTCGACTCCGGTCCGCCCGAAGAGAGGGCGACACTCTCCGACTCCGATGTCGCATCGGAGTGGAACTCGCAGCAAACCCCATCCGGCGGCGAGCTCGACGCAGCCCCCGCGAGCTCGAACCTCGAGGCTCGAGACGAAGACTCGGGCGACGAGGTCGACGAGGTAAACTCGGAGGAGGCTCGTGCCAAATACCGCGAGTCCGTCGCCTCGGATGCGCTGGAGTCTGGCGATCTCGATCTCACGGCTCCGGAGGCCCAGAGCTCCGATACTCCCGAGGTCGCCTCCCCCGAACACATGTCCTCGCCCGAATCCTCACGTCCATCATCCGAAGTCGATGGCTCCGAGGGCGTCGACGAAGTCGACCGACACGAGGAGGATACGACCGAGTCGAGTTCGAATCCAGAGTCCAACCTTTCCGAAGAGCTCGAGGCCACCGACGAGACGCTTTCCGAATCGGAACGCCGGGCGGAATCTGCGGATGAAGCCCAATCGGCGCCCGATCGGGATCGCGAGGTTGAGCGCAACGTCGGCCTGACCGAGAGTTCGAGCGAACACGCCTACGATAGCTCGCTCGCCTCCGATCTCACCGACGATTCCAGCGACACCGAAATCGATACCTCGGAGGATGGGGAACGGGCGGTCGACTCCGACGAAGAGGAGCTCGACGCATCGAGCGAACAACACGGTCGTGACGAGCTCGAGGCGACGCCTCCATCAAATGGACTCGACGAGACGATCGATGGCCAACGGCTAGACGTCGGCTCCGAGCACGAACGCACGCCCGAAAGCGATCGATCGTCCGGAGAGACCTCGGACGACATCACGGAGGGCGACGGTGACATCTCACCCGAGGTCGGCTCGGACGATAGGTCCTCGTTCGGCACGATTGGAGACGACAGCCCCGGGGGGATCCAATCCGGAGAGACACGCGTCGGCTCCTACCCTGGAGAGTCCCCCTCCGACGATGATGAGAGCGCAACCGCCGGGATCGACGATATTCTCGAGTCGGAATCTCTGTCACTCTCTCCCTCGGACGACACCTCGTCGGACGCCGAAGAGAAACCCCGCAACGGACGTCCCGAACTGGCCGAGCTCGACGACACGAGCGAGCGAGACGTCCAGGGGAGCGTCGGGCCCGAACGCGACGAAGGAGCGATATCCTCCGACGCTCCATCCGACGAAGAGGATATTCGCCTCCCGCCGCCCGGTGACGTGTTTGCGTCCGACGAGGAGGCTCCCGATTTCGCGCCCTCGTCGACGCACGAAGCGGAACCTCGAGAGTCGGACTCTCGTGATCAGGAGCCGCCGAGTGACCGAGACGGCAGACAAGAGGCTTCCCCCATCGCCTCCGACGATTTTCAGACCCCCCAGGCGGGGGCGACCTCCGAAGCGCCTCCTCTCTCCGAGCGCTCCGACGCCGAGGAGACGTCGTCGTCGCGAGAGCGACTCGAGGCCGATCCGAATCTCGACAACATTGCCGACGAGGAAGAATGGGACCGCGATT
>JAQCND010000174.1 GCA_028274765.1 Bradymonadaceae bacterium | reverse complement strand
ACGGAGCGATAGCTCATCCTCGCGGACGAGGTGCGCCCCGCAGCCGGTTCCATTCGAGTTGACGAGAATCGTTCGTTCCATGTCGGAGCACAGAGATGACCATCACGCACCTCACATCGAGAGGCCCGCGTCGCACCCTCGTCGCCATGCTGGTTGCGATCGTTGCCCTCCTTTCGCTGAGCGCGCCCCCCGGATGGGCTCAGGAATCATCCCCCCAGAGTGCCTCGTCGTCTCGAGGCGGATCGGCCTCGAACTCCGACGAAGCCCCCACGGGAGGACCGGCCTCGGACGAATCGGACTCGAACGCCGAATCGATCAACCAGCCTCCCGGATCGGGGTCGGCGAACTCCGGTGAGGGCATCGCTATCGATGTGACCGGGGGCGGGCAGCGCACGCTGATCTCGATGGCCGTGCCCGACACCCGCGAACCCGGGGGAGATACCGAGGGTATCGCTCCCCGGGTTCAGGAGATCATCCGACGCGACATGGCATTGTCGGGGTTTTTCGAGGTGCTTCCCCCCGATAGCTTCTTTTTCGACCCCTCCGAAGGCGGGGTGGATACGTCGGCAATCGATTTCAAAAACTGGTTCAACGTCGGCGCTCAGGGGCTCATCAAGAGTTCCGTGCAGGTCGAGGGCGACGAGGTGAAGCTCGATCTTCGACTCTACAAGGTCGACCAGGGCGAGCGCGTCGACCTCGACTGGAACGGCGGTTCGGTGGCTCGCGGCAACTACGAACAGAAGGTCCACGCTTTCGTCAACGCCGTACTCAAACACTATACAGGTGAAGAGGGGATCTTCGGCACCCGAATCGCCTACGTCAAACGCGACGACTCTGGTCTCAAGCAGATCTACATCTCCCAGTTGGATGGATCGAACCGCGTCCAGGTCACCAACAACAACTCCATCAACCTGCTTCCCTCGTGGGGGCCGAATGGCGAACTCTACTACACGAGCTATCGCCATCACAATCCGGATCTCTGGGTCTACCAGAACGGCGAACAAGACAAACTATCCTCACAGAACGGCCAGAATACCGGCGCCGACCACTGTGGCGGCAAGATCGCACTGACGATGGCGAGGGGCGGCGCAAATGCCGACATCTATCTCATCGATCCGGAGAGCGGCGAGATCCAGGAGCGTCTCACCGACAACTGGGCCATCGACACGAGTCCGAGCTGGAGCCCCGACTGCTCGAAGATCGCCTTCGTCTCGGGACGCTCGGGGTCCCCGCAGATCTACGTCATGGACGCCGACGGCAGCAACAAGAAACGCCTCACCTACGAGGGCACCTACAACACCTCGCCCGACTGGTCCCCCGAGGGCGACGAGATCGCCTTCACGGCGCGCGACAAGTACAATCGCTTCGACATCTTCACCGTGACGCTCGACCGCACGCTCACTCGCCTCACGCAGGACCAGGGCAACAACGAGGAGCCCGACTTCAGCCCGGACGGCCGCTACGTCATCTTCTCGAGCGACCGCGGCGGGCAAGGGGAACGGCTCTGGATCATGACCGCCGACGGCGAGATTCAGAAACCGCTCATCCCCGACGAGTCGGGCTTCAGTGCCCCGGTCTGGAACGTCTCTCAGTGAGTCTCGGCGCCGAGCGTGTTCGCCTCTCGTCCGCTCACTCTCCACGGTCATGCACACCTCCCAGCTCCGCGCCCTCGACGAACACACCGACGGTCCCGTCGTTGCCATCGCCTCCCGGTGGCGAGGCGAACACGCTGTCGATTTCGACCGCAGCGCCGTTCGCATCTTCGCCGACGTGCTCGACGAGCTCCGGGGCGACGGGGCGCTCGAAACCATCACTCTCTTTTTGGTGGGGCGCGGCGGGCATCCGTCATTTGCCGACGGGATCAGCCGGCTGTTGGCGGGCTTCGACATCGAGGCGACCTGTCTGATTCCCCGCGTCGTCGACGGTGCTTACACGTTGACCGCGCTCGCCGCCGAGCACATCGTCGTCCATCCGTACGGAGGACTCGGAGCCTTCGATGCGCCCCCGTCGCGTCGCCTCGCGGGACGTCTGGATCTGGAGACGCTGTCGGCGCTCGAGACTCATGGCCTCCGAAACGAGATCGACGACGATCAGCTCCCCGAACTCGCCGAGACGGCTCACGTCCAGCACCTCGCCCGCCGCCAGTTCGATCGACTCTTCGACCGGATCGACACGCAGGACGAATCTCGGCTCGCCGAGGCGCTCGGATGGGATCGGCTCGGCCGCCAACTGGCGCTCTCGGCCCCCGAACTCGACGAACTCGGGTTGCCGGCTCGATCCGCCTCTCCGGCCGAACGCGAAGCGATGTGGGACCTCCACGACGCCATCGAGGCGACATTGGAGCTCCGTGGCCCCCGACCGGAGCGTTACACCGAATCCGAGGTCGCCGAGGAGGTCGAATTCGAGCCCGCCGAATGGGTGCCCGGCGGTCTCATTGAATCCACCGATACCTCGATCGTCTACGAGCTCGATACCGGTCGGCCCGATCCCGATACCAACATGTTCGAAGGGGCCTGGGCGCGACCCGAATAGAGCATGACATGGTCGGTTCGAGGCATCTCTCCGGAGGAGCGATTCGTCTTTCTCATGGGCGAGATCAGGGGTTGGAAATGGGTAGAACGATCGGCCGAGACGATGATGATTAAACACTGTTTCATCGACTTGCCTCGATGGGCGTCTGGAGAGCCGCCGAAGGTGGTGACAGCACAAAGCTCCGGGTGTGAGCCCAGGGATCAAAGGAAGGGATGCCCCTCCAGCCGAGCCCCGAACGGCATGGGCAAGCCAACATCGAGGTGGAGGCAAGAAGGGCGTGATTCATATATTTGGCTCATTCGGATGAAATGGCGTTGACTGTCCCGTCATCGAGTATGCGTCCGGCGTCGAGCAGTTCCAGGAGACCTGTCGCACCGAGCGATCTCGGGTCTTCGACGTCGGAGTGTCGACTGTCACGTTCGAACGGGGGCGGTCCGACAGCGCGAGATGGGGGTCGCTTCCCTTCGTGGGTGCGACTCAGGTCCGTGGGATCAGGCCGCGTCCTCCTGCTGTCGCGCGAGATACCAGTTCCAGAAGTCGCCCCACCAGCCGTTGGCCTTGAGGACCCGAAGCGCCAGCATCGGGTTGATATTCTCGACTTTCCAGGCGGCACCTGGAAGTTTGAGGCGATCTTGAGGAATCTGCTTGTGAGCGCTCTCGACTTCGCCGGAGCCGACCGGCCAGCCCCGCTGCTGGTAGTCAGCATAGTCGAGGCAGTCCGAGAAGCGCTCGAGGTAGCGAATCAGTCGATCGAGCCGATCACACGACTGGGTGTCATGCAGCTCTCGGAGGCGTTCGAGGACATCATCGACGGACCCCTCCCAGATCGCCTCGACCTGGCAGGTGACCCATCGCGAGCGAAAGTCGTCGTCGAGTCCCATCGCCTCGGCCGTCTCGTGGAGATGCTCCTTGAGATGAGGCACATCGAGGATGAATTGGAATCGTGCGAACACCTCCTCGAGCGCCTCTCGAAGTCCATGCCCTCCATCGCCCGGACTGATGACCTGGGTGTCGTCGGTCAGCCCTTTGGAGTCGGCCAGCTGGCGGAGTCTCTGGCAAATCGTCTCATAGTCCCCCATCTGAGAGACGTATTGGGCACTGGCCTCGCCTCGATTGCGGACGAGTCCGACGCGGACCTCTCGCCACTCGTCGACTCGAACCGTCTCGGAAGGCTCGTGGTCCTCGCAGCGGGCTAGCCCGGCCTGCATGGCCGTCGGGAAGGTCACCGTTCGGATGGCACATCCATCGAGCTGGACCATCATCTCCCCGGGATCGGAGGCGTCAGTCGGTCGGCTGAGACGGGCGTCGAGATAGAGCTCGGCGGCCTCACCGACGGTGTTTGTCGTGCGCCGAATCTGGCTCCGACCGATCTCGAATCCGTAGTGTTCCTCGAAGCGATCTTCGGCGTTGCGATACGAACATTCGGAGCCAAATTCGGCCAGAGCGCGTTCGAGCGCCGGCGTTCGACCCTGACCGGTGACCCCGAAGACGTCTTTCATCGGGCGAGCGGTCTCTTCGGTGTGCGGATTCCGAAGATACGGTGAGGGCACTGACAGCGTCCCGAGCTTGGTGGTCCAGTCGACGGGCCCGTTGCGTTTGGCGACGTGCATCCCTTCCTGGCGGCAGGCCTCGAGCTGGTCGGAGCAGAGTCGCGTCATGAGTGTCTTCAAGGTCATGGCCCCCAGGAGCATCATCAGCTGGAACATCATCGCATCCAGCTCCCGGGGATGCTCGGACTCGAGCCACCCGGCCGTCTCGTGGAGATGGTCGGCGAGACGGTCGCTTACGTCATCGAGCACATCATGATAGCGTGTCAGATCCATGGCAACCTTGCGCGTGGTATGAACATTAGGCGGTTCTTCTCACGTGCAGGTTGCCATTTTTTGATCCATTCGCCCCGCAAGAAAGGTTCCATCCTTTATCCCACGGTATCCGAGCGGACCCTCCCTTCGTCGCGTTCGAGGAATTGCTGGTGGGGCTGGAACTCCTCGCCCTTGGCGGATACATCATGTAGGCCTTTTGAACACAATATCTTTTCTGAACTCTCCTTGAAAACGAAGAGGAATGAGAAGACGTCACGCCCCGTGACAATTGACTCCGCTGTGTGATAATATAGACACTCCACCAGACGACAGGCCCGACATCTTCGGATATCGATACTGATGGATGACAGAATCCTCCTCCCTCGAGACATTGCTACCCTCGTCGCCGGCTCGATGATCGTCGGACTCGTCGGATGCATTCCCATCGGTCCTTACGGCGAACGCGACCCCTCCGACGAGAGCCGCGACGGGGGCATCTACTCCGACGACGAGTCCGGACGCGCCCCCGACGACTCGACACGCCCGGAGTCCCTCTGCTTTCCATCCGAGGGACGCTCCTCCGACAACAACGACTCGACCGCCGACACCGGCGTCCTCGATCCCGATCTGTTCGGGCGAGACGCCGGCGCCTCCGATGGCACCTGCGGGGGGCGAAGCTGCGGCGCCCATGCGACGTGTCGGGACGGGACGTGCGAGTGCGCATCCGGTTACGCCGGCGATCCGTACGAGGGATGTTGGCGGGCCGAGAGGAGCTGTTCGTCCCACGACGACTGCGGATCGGGGGCGACGTGCATCGAGGAGACTTGCACGTGCGATCCCGGTTTCTGCCGGAGGCGCGGCCAACCGGGATGTGTACGACCGAGCGTGGGTGACCCCGAGTCGCGCTCCAAACGCGAACTCTGTCGTGTCGAGGAGGCGATGAGCGGGCCGTTGACCCGACAGATCTGGGCCGAACAGCCCGAGAGTCAATGCGACGACGGCGAGTTGAGTCCGAAGGTTCACTGGGAGGCGGTGCGCACGACGAACCTCTATCGGTGGTTGATCGGGCTCGATCCGGTCGCCACCGCCAAGACTCGACTCGAGGGACAGCAGACCTGTGCGACGATGATGGCGGCCAACGGCGACATCGAACACGATCCGCCCGAGAGCTGGTCGTGCTACAGTGCCTCGGGGGCCTCGGCCGCCGGATCATCGAACCTCGCCCTGGGCGATCGTCATCCGGCCGCCACCATTCCCGGATACATTAACGAACGGGGCGCTTCCAACCGGGCGACCCTGGGGCATCGTCGTTGGATTTTCAGCCCCGGCATGGGGGCGACCGCCTTCGGCCATCGCGGGCGATTTGGATGCATGCACTCATTCGATCGCTCGGGCGACGACCCCCGGTCGACCATCCGCTACCCGACGCGAGGCCCCTTCCCCGTCGGAGCCCTGCACGGCCCCTGGAGCTACTTCGAGACCGAGGGCCCCTTCCATCAGCCCCAAGTGGACGTCACGGAAGTCTCGACCGGCGAGTCGATGGCGGTCGACAATGTTCGATCGCCATCGGGTACCTACGGGCGTATCTACGGCGTGAGCTGGTTGGTGAAGGGCGCCGAGGCCGGCCAATCTTACCGTATTGAGATCTCGTACGCCGACCGCAACCACGCCACTTCGCACGAATCATCGGAACGCCGCTCGATTTCGTATACGACCGAACTCGTCTCGTGTGAGTGAGGAAAGTGGCTCGTTGGAAAGCCATGGGGAGGGACATTGCATCCAGTTCTCGACCTTGTCACTGCGACATCCCCCGATTACGGGGGAAGCAACGCCCCCCCAAGACATGCGAGGGATGTAAGCCCCCATGTCAACACGTGTCGTCGCGGGTTCAAGCCGGCGAGGACGACGGCGCTTTGGCTGATATCCGAGGTTGGACAATCAGCTCTTGGCCCGGACTTTCGTCATGTGGAACGGGCCACTCCAGAAAGCGATGGGGGAGGAGGGGATGTACTCTGGGGCAACCCCCCTGTTTCGGAGGGGTTGCCCCAAAGAATTGAGCGAATGCCCCCCTCCCGTCGGGGCATCGTGGCTTGCCCCCCCCCCCCCGCGCACCCCAAGCGGGGGCGCATCGCGCACGGTGCACCGATCAGCAGCAAACATGCCCCGGCGCCGCCGGTAGGCCG
>JAQCND010000172.1 GCA_028274765.1 Bradymonadaceae bacterium | reverse complement strand
CGAGGCTCTCGACGATCTGAGCCTCGTCAATGAGCATCGAAATGAAGTTTTCGTCTTCGGCGAGATGCGGGAGGATGGTCTTGATCGCGACCGTTTTTTGGAAATTTCCGATCCCCGTCGTCGTGGCGCGATATATTTCGGCCATACCTCCGCGACTGATCAACTCGCGGAGGGTATAGGGGCCGAATTCTCGGGGCAGATCCTCGCCCATCATCGATCCGTGGCGACGTCGAGTGACATATCAGCTCTCATCCGAGGGCGTCGCAGGCTATCGGACGAGCGGATGTGCAAAAACGGGGCTCATTGCGTCCAGTCGATCTCAATGAGGTCGTCGGCCGAGGCGTATACGCGGTCCCATCGATCTTTGAGGTTGTTGTAGAGCCAGAGATTGAAACTATCTCGTCCCCGCTCGCGAGCTGAGGCGAGAATGTGCCCGTCGGAAGCGAGGGGGACGGCCGAGTTGACCGCCTCGAAACGTCCCGTGGGCACGGACTCGAGACGTCGCCCCTGTCCGTCGGTCTGGACGATGGTGCGCGGCGTGTCGAGCATCCCGCCGGAGATGGGGGCCGCCGTGGCGACAAATCGAGCGCCATCAAATCCGATATCGACCGGAATGTGGTCGGGGGCGACGCGCAGTTGGACGTTACCCCGATCGAAACGGATATCGTAGACTGACCGGCAGGGAAGGCACGAGCTCGGCGCCCCGAGAAAGGCGATGCGGTTGCCGGGGCCGACGGTGAGTTGTCGCAAGTCGCCGAAGGCATTCGTGATGGTCTGAAAGGCGTTTTGGGAGAGCGAACGCGACGCGAGCTCCCAGGTCGACTGGTTGCCCTCGCGTGCCTTGATCACGGTGACGGTCGTCAGATCACCGGAGTTGTCGATCTCCAGAGGGGCGACCGCTCGAAGTTGAGCGTTGAGGTCGCGCGTCGAGGCCGAGAATCTCGGTGCTCCGTTCCAGACGATCGTCGACGTATTGCCCGGCGTCCCCGACAGGGCCACGACTCCACGCTTGTCGCCGTAAAACAAGGGGTCGTGAGGAACGTGGCGATTCAAGATGATCTCGGAGCTCGACCCCGCCCGGGCGAGTGGACCGACTTCGGCCGAGCGTTCGGCCGTTCCCGAGGTACGTCGCACGAAAGTGACATATCCGGCCCCCGGGAAGTCGGTGGATCGAGTGGCATTCGTGCCTGCCCCCCGCTCTTCGGCGTCGGTATAGCCATCATCGTCGTCGTCGGTATCGATCAGATTGGGTGTGCTGTCGTTGTCGCTGTCGAAGATGAAACGATCCCGCGTGTTGGGGATGCCATCTCCGTCGATATCCGGGTCCGAGAGGTTGTCTTTGCCGTCATTGTCGGTATCGAGTTTGCGGCTTCGCTGCATTTCGAAGTCCTGACCATCGGGGATGCCGTCGTTGTCGTCGTCCGGGTCACAGGCATCCCCGAGTCCGTCGCGGTCGGCATCCTGTTGGTCGGCATTGGCTTCAGTGGGACAATTGTCCGTCACGTCCGGTTCGCGGTCGCCGTCGACGTCGCGCTGCTGAAACGCCGGATGACAGGTCGGCGACAATTCGACCGCTCGAATGTTGGTACTGTCGTCGGCGTCTCGTCCGAACGCAATCAGGCTCGGCGCGTAGGGATCGACGGCGACGTCTTCGACTTCGAAGGGCCACGACAGATCCCAGTCCGATACGGCCGTCGCCTGAATGGGCGCCGTCTCGTTGAGGTCGACGACGGCCGCCTCGCCGCTCTCACGATTGAAGGCATGGAGCCGATCCTGTCCGAGACCCGGGAGCAAAACGGGGTCGAAGGGTCTACCTCCCGAACCGTCGGGGTACGAGACCTCGTATTCGTCGACGTCGAGTCCCTGAGCGCGGATGACAAAGACCGTTCCCGTAAACGAGATGTCGCTCTGTCCCTCGGGGGGACGCTGATAGAAGTAAATGTCCTCTCGTTCGTTGCGCACGACGTCCCATCGAGCCCGGGTATCGGGCTGAGTGCGATCGATCGTTTGGATCGACCCATCTTGAGGATCGTAGGCCAGAAGCCGACGGGTCGATTGCTGAGAAGTCCCCGAGAAACCGAGGGCCACCAGACTCCCATCCGGAAGCGTCTCGAGCACGGGCGTGCTGAGATTGGGGCGAAAGCCGAGCGAGGGTCGAGGGGGATCATGTTCGCGCACTGACAGAAGCCGGCCCGTATGATCTCCCGTCGGTGACGCAGCTCCCGATGTCGAGACGTATCCCCCCGATGGTCCGAGAGGCGCCAGCGCGTGCTCGACCGCCGGATAGGGAAGGGGCCGCGAGCTACCGACCCACGATTCGTCGGATCGATCGAGGATGACGTACCGAGTCGTGGGCGCATCGTTGCCATCGAGCCCCCCGACGACGGGCAGCCACGAGCTCTCGACGACGGGAGGTACTGAAAAGTGCTCCGGTTGATACGTCTGCGTCCCGTAGTCGAGGCGTCCGCTACTGATGCTCGCGTGGCAGGTCGGACTCGGATCGCATGCGTCGCCTCGGCTGTCGCTATCTCGGTCGCTCTGAGTGGCGTTGGCCGTATCGGGACAGTTGTCGGTGCCGTCGAAGACACCGTCGCCGTCGGTATCGGGTAGACAGGCTCGGCGGAGCGTCGCCTTCCCGGTGCCAACTTCGACGTCGCCGCCGAGCCGGGCACAACTGAGATCTCGCGAGAGCCCGGGAGTCGAGCATCGTTCCAGACGAGAGCAGTCGAGCAAGCATCGCTGGGTTTCGTCGATGGAGCGACAACTCGACCCGCCGGGACAGTCCGCATCGGCCTCACACGAGGTCGTACAGTACGATTCGAAGCACGTCGCCGCCCCTTCACAGTCGCTGTCGGACTGACACACGGTGCCGACGGGGGGGACATCTGGGGGGGCATCCATATTCGGGGAGGCATCGGAGACGTCGCGGGACGTATCGGGCTCGACATCCGGGCGAACGTCGCCCGGTTCGACCTCTCCGTCGCCGTCTGGCCCCACGTCGGAGATGGCATCGGTCTCACTGTCGGAACGCACGTCTCGAATATCGGCCATCTCGTCATCGCGGCTCGCATCCCGCTCGGTCGCGCTATCGGATGGAGGCGACGAGGTGTCGCCGGCATCCAATGGCGATGGCATCGAACGAGAGACGTCGCGAGTCTGGAACTGATCGAAATCGAGCGTACATCCGGTGAGCCCCCCCAGTACGAGTCCCACCGTCAAGGGGACGAGCCCGTGTCGCATCCGATTGAGACGAGTCGTGATGTCGTCACCATCCATAAGTCAACAACCTCATACCCCGGACAAAGCCACTGAACGCCCCCGATAGCATCGGGAGACATTGCAGAGAAACACGACGCAACATAACACGCTGCAAGCCAATACTGCAACTTTCCGATCATGGATGACGAGGGCGATCGCACTTGAGCTCGATGCGACGTATGCTCTCGCCGAGGGGCTCGACGGGTTGGTGTTCGTCGCTGCATAGCTCGCCTTCGATCGCGAGTGCTCGACCTTGCCGGGCCGGCTCGGCCGATCATCGAGTCGGTCGACTGCAAGCGTCGTGCCACGGCGTCTTCCACGGTATCCGAGCGGACCCGAGCGGACCCGGGACGTGACGCCCCGTCGCGCCGCTTGTCAGGCACGCGGAAACGCGCTATCATCCGGCGCCGTCAATAGATGAAGCACCCCCTCGGTGCCTCGAATCGTCGAGTGACATCATTCGCTCGAGCGACTCGTTACTCCCTATCTGTCGCGAGGTATCCTCATGCCGCAGATTCCCATGACCCGGGAGGGTCTCGAAGCGCTCAAAGAGGAACTCGACCAGCTCAAAAAAGAAGAACGCCCCAAGGTCGTCGAAGCCATCGAAGAGGCTCGCGCCAAAGGGGATTTGAGCGAAAATGCCGAATACGACGCCGCCAAAGAAAAACAGGGCTTTGTCGAGGGCCGCATCCAAGAGCTCGAGGCCAAGATCTCCCAGGCTCAGGTTATCAATCCCGCGAACCTCTCCGGCGACCGGGTCAAATTCGGGGCAACGGTGACCGTCTACAACCTCGAAACGGACGAGGAGAGCACCTACAAGATCGTCGGCGACGAAGAAGCCGCACCCGACGAGGGCAAAATTTCGTACACGAGCCCGATCGCCAAGGCGCTGATCGGCAAGGAAATCGCCGAGGAAGTGACACTCGACACGCCGAACGGCGAGAAACTGCTCGAGATCATCGACGTCGAGTTCGTCTGATCCGCGTCGCCGGGGCCGACGTCGCACGTGGAGGCCCCCACTGGATCCATCGGCGCTCGAGAGGCCGGGTCGGAGTCTCCGATCCGGCTTTGGCAATCGATATACCTCTCAGCAGTCGAGCCTCCGCCGATGATGCCCTGCATCGTGTCTCGATTGAGACGAGAGTGAGCTTGAGTTCGACTGCTTTCTCCTCTAGGCAGGAACCCGAGCATTGACCTTCGTTCGGGCTCGAGTCCACACCGTTCGAGGAACCCTACCATGTTGACTTATCCCAAAACGTACGACGCCATCGTCATTGGAGGCGGCCACGCCGGCAGCGAAGCCGCTCACGCCCTCGCCAACATGGGGCTCGAGACGCTGATCGTGACGATGAACATCGACACGATCGGACACATGAGCTGCAATCCCGCCGTCGGGGGAGTCGCCAAGGGCCATCTGGCCAAAGAAGTCGATGCGCTCGGAGGGCTGATGGGACGGCTCACCGATGCCACGGCCATCCAGTACAAACGGCTGAACACGAGCAAGGGACCCGCCGTGCGCTCGAGCCGCGCCCAGTGCGACATGGCGCGCTATCGACTCGAGATGCAGAACGCGCTGATGAACACGGACCATCTCACCCTCAAACAGGGGGAGGTCCAAGATATGACCTTCACCGAAAAAGAGGGAGACTGGAACGTCACCGGCGTCATCACGGAGATGGACGTCCACTACCAGGCCGAGGCTGTCGTCATCACGACGGGGACGTTTCTCGGAGGGCTGTGTCACGTGGGACTCGACAACTTCGAGGCCGGTCGAGCCGGCGACGAGGCCAGCTACGGGCTCGCCGCGACTCTCGACGACCTCGATCTGGAGATGGGGCGGCTCAAGACGGGGACGACGCCTCGTCTCGACGGGCGGACACTCGACTGGGACGCGATGAAGCCCCAGTACGGCGACGATCCGCCGCGGCGGTTTTCGTTCTACCACGATCCGCCGATGCTCGAGCAGGTGCCCTGCTACATTACCTACACCAATCCCGAGACCCACGAGATCATCCGAGACAATACGGATCGTTCGCCGATGTTTACCGGCGAGATCGAGGCGGTCGGGCCGCGTTACTGTCCGAGCGTCGAGGACAAGGTCGTGCGCTTCGACGACAAGGATCGCCACCAGCTCTTTATCGAACCCGAAGGCCTGGACACCCGCGAGATCTATCCCAATGGGCTCTCGACGAGTCTCCCGCTCGACGTCCAGATGGATATTCTCCGGACGATTCCGGGGCTTGAGGACGCTGAAATCATGCGACCCGGCTATGCCGTCGAGTACGACTTCGTCAATCCCATCCAGCTCGATCCGACGCTCGAACTCAATGGGACCGACGGCCTCTTTTTGGCCGGCCAGATCAACGGCACCTCCGGCTACGAAGAGGCTGCCGGTCAGGGGATCGTCGCGGGCATCAATGCCGGGCGCAAGATCAAGGACGGAGCCCCGTTCGTTCTGGGCCGAGACGAAGCCTATATCGGCGTCATGATCGACGATCTCGTCACCAAGGGAGTCGACGAACCGTATCGGATGTTCACGAGCCGCGCCGAGTACCGACTTCTGCTGCGCGAGGACAACGCCGACTGGCGACTCTCGGAGTACGGCTGGGAACTGGGCCTGCTCGACGACGATCACTACGAGAAATTTCGAGCCAAGAAAGAATCCATCGAACGGACACGCGACCAGCTGGCCGACACCATGGTCGGAGCTTCGGACGAGAACGAAGCATTTTGCGAGGACATTGGACTCGGTAGTCCCGGCAACGGTACCACCCTCGAGGGATTTCTGCGACGTCCCGAGGTCGATTTCGAGACGCTCGAGCCCGCCATCGAGGAGTTTGCTCCCGACATCAATCTCGACGGCCTGACCGACGAGGCGATCGAAGCTCTCGAAATTCAGATCAAATACGAGGGTTATATCGAGCGCCAGATTGACAAGGTCGAGGAACGCCGAGACAAAGAAGAAAAAGAGATTCCCGAGGACATCGATTACGACGAGGTCCACGGGCTTTCGAACGAGGTTCGCGAGAAACTCGACCGCATCCAGCCCCGAACCGTCGGACAGGCGACCCGCATCCGAGGCATGACGCCTGCCGGAATCTCGGCCCTCTTGATTCACCTCGAAGAAGAAGAGGAGTCGAGCGCCTGAGCCCCTCTCTCCGATGGGGCTCGCCGGGGACGGAGGACATCTCAGCTCAGCGGATACGTCCCCCCATCCACAGGTCGATAGGAGAGATTCAACTCGAAAGGGACGTCGTCAGAGCGAGCACTGATGACCCATTGCATCGCCCGACGGACGTCCCGGCTTCGAGCCGATATTCGCGAGCCACCCTGGGGATCGGCCCATGTGTGTTCGGATGAGCTCGCCCCCCTTGTGGCCGCGACCAATATGGACTCGACAGGGTGGAAACACTTGTCTGGCCCGAGGGATTGCCCTCGGGCTCTCGTCCCATATCAGTAGGCTTTTCCCCCTTATCCAAACACGGATGGGGGGTCAGGCGTCCGAATCTTCCATCGCCTGCTGGTAAGCTTCCTCAGCATCGTGGATGAGGCTCTTCAGGAGATTGCTCTCCTCCTGACTGAGATTGCCCCTGGTTTTGCGTTGGAGCACCTTCAGGATATCGATCGTCTGGCGCGCGGCGGGGAGGTTTTCGATCGTCTCGCCGAGTTCGGGATGCTCAACCTCTCCAACGTTGATCATGCAGTTGGTTCCGAGACTGGTGACGAACCCGGCGAAATCGATGGCAGGGTCTTCGGAAGTATCGTCGACGGAGTCCTCCTTCTGGGCTTCTGGGTCGGCCTCGGAGTCCGATGTCTTTCGGGACGAGTCGTCTCGATGCGAGTCGTCGTCTCGGGGAATGTAGACTCCATCGTGGTCTTTGAGGGGCGTCCCGCGCTCCGATTCAGGGGACGTATCTCGAGATGACGAATCCTCGTGAGGACTGGTGGGCCCGTCGTCTCGGTCATTCATGGGACTACTCCGTCTCTTCAGATGCGTCCTCGGTCGCTTCCTCCTCGTCGGCTGTCTGGTCTTCATCGTCTCCCTCGGCCTCGTCGTCGAGGACGCCCTCTTCGAATTCGGCCTCGATCGGTTCGGCGTTGTCGGAGACGTCAGGGAGGTCGTCGAGATGCGCCTCGTAATCTTCTCGATCGACTTCATCTTGGTCGATCCTGCGTTCGATCGTTCGGATGTCAAATTCACGATCGTCGTCGCCTTGCTGGGTCATAATACACCTCGGAATGAGAGTATGATGGTCGTCGAACGCCAATCGAGATGGAGCGGAATCGGTCGGACGGCGGAACCTCTCCCACCGACTATCGGGACTATAGGTAGCTCGTGCGAGAAGGCAAGGCGACGGCGTCTCATTCGAGCGATCGGCGAGACGTATCAGCCCAAGGCTCGCTCGATGCGATGGCGCATCAACCCCGTGGCGCGGTCGCGCTCGCTCTCGAGAAATTCACGGGCCTCATCGACGCGGCGTCCCTTGTGGAGGTCGATCAGGGCGAGTTGCGTTTCAATCGAACGCCGATACGGCGAAGCTCCCTGGAGAGAACGATAAATCTGCTCGGCATCCTCGTATTTGCCGAGTTCGTATTTGACATTGGCGAGATTGAAGAACAACTTGTCGGTGTCCTCGTGCGAGGCGGCGTCGAGAGCTTGTTCGAAGACGTGTTCGGCCTCGCGGTACTTTTCCATGGACGCGTAAATCAGGCCGAGCTTGTCGAGCATCTGGGCGCGCGGCCCAAAGTGGCGCAGAAACCACCGGTTTTGATACTCCTCGAGCAGGGCTTCGAGCTCGTCTTGCTGGAAGCGCACGGTGAATTCTTTCTCGAAGTCACGCCACCGGCGGCGGAGAAACCAGGGATATGCAATATAGTAGACTGGAATCCACAGACTGAAGATCGCCAGTGACCAGAGGGGAGCTCCCAGCCCGAAGCGAAGCGCAACCATGATGAGCAGCGACAGGGGAATGAGGCCGCGCCGCCACTCGAGCGTCAAACCTGAGTTGTCTCCACTCATGAATACTCTCTCTGGAACTGGTCTCGTATTGTAGACATGTCCATTGTATCGGCTCGTCGCGTCGTCTCCAACTCCCGCGACGAGTCCAACTGTACAGACAAATCGTCTCCCTTTCGTCTTCCACACGCTTCGAGGAACGATGAAGACTACGCGACAGTCCGGCACGTGCGCACTCTGCAATGTCGAACTCGACCCGACGGCGATGGCGGATCATCTCCCGGAATGCCTCGAGTCGTATCGCCACGAATGCGGCGGTCACGAGGAGGACTACCCTCCCAAGGCCTATCAGGTGGCCCTCCAGGCAGACCGAGCTCCGCTCTACTGGATGCACGTACTCGTCCGCGACGACGCCACGCTCGGCCAGCTCGACTCGTTTCTCCGAGACGTCTGGCTCGAGGGACGGGGAGCCCACAGTCGATTTGTCATCGGC
>JAQCND010000169.1 GCA_028274765.1 Bradymonadaceae bacterium | reverse complement strand
AGAGGCTGCCAAACTGCTCAAAGAGACGCGAAAGGCATTCGATGACGATCAAGTCGCACAGTATTTTAAATACTTTCCGCTGAGCCCCGGCGGCATGTCGCGTCTCTCCGCTCGCGCCGCCGAGGCCGCACGCCAACAGGGTCGTTTCTGGCCCATGCACGACCTTCTGTTCGAGCATCAGCGAAGCCACTCTGAAAACAAGATCATGACATTCGCCCGTCAGATCGGACTGAATTTCTCCAAATTCAAGCGCGATCTGCAGAGCCAAGATATGGCGACCACCGTCGAGAGCCACCATCAAGAGGGCAAGCGCGTCAACATCCGAAGCACGCCCACGATCTTCATCAACGGCCAACGATACATGGGCGGTCAGAGCAAGGAGGCGCTCGTCGAGGCGATCCGCTCGGAACTCGAGGCAACCGAGTCGTCCGACGAGTAACCGAATAGAGTCGTAAGACGATCGCCGAGGGCGAGCGAGACCCTGGACATTCGGCATATTCCCCTGTCGGAACGCCTCCCTTGTTATCCGAACGAGCGCATCGGTCGACCGCCGACATCGGGGCGACGCACCTCCTGTGGGGGGCTCAAGTCCATGGGATCTTGACGACGCATTGTTGGGAGCGCCGGCAGTCCCGCCGGCCGAGCATCGAGTCGGTCGACCGCAGGCGTCGTGCCACGGCGTGTCTCACGGCATCCGAGCGGCCCCCCTCCCGTGCTCTCTCCTCCCCTCGATGTATCTCCATTGCGTTTCTCGCGAGCCTTCGCTAATACGTCGTCGGCGAAGTCGAATCCCCTCTGACATCCGGCGACACCGATGAGCGACGAATCATTTTATCCCCCCCGTGTCCAGTGTCTCTTCGATGCCTTCGACCAGGAGGGTGAAGATCTCTATCTCGTCGGAGGGGCCGTCCGCGATCGCGAGCTCGGCGCCTCGATGGAGGCGCTCGACGATCTGGACTTCTGTACGAGCGCCCGCCCCGATACAACCGAACACATCCTCCGCTATGACGACTTCGATATCTACGAACTCGGCAAGGAGTTCGGGACGGTCGGGTGTGTCCTGCATGGCCCCGACGACGAGGGCTACCCCAAGGACTGCCAGATTACGACCTATCGCTCTGACGAGTACTACCGGCGAGGGAGTCGCCATCCGGATGTCGAGTTCGGCGACACGATCGAGGAAGACCTGAGCCGCCGGGACTTTTCGATCAACTCGATGGCGATGGATGGCGACGGCGAGGTGTTCGACCCGTACGGCGGGGCCGAGGACCTCGAAGCGGGGATCCTGCGCGTCATCGGCGACGCCTCGGAGACGCTCGCCGAGGATCCGCTGCGCATCCTGCGGGTCGGTCGTTTTATGAGTCGTCTGGACTTCGAGCCGCGCGACGGGCTCCGGGAGGCCTGTCGCGAGCGGGCCGACCACCTGCTGGAGATCAGCCGCGAGCGCTGGCTCCAGTCGATGACCAAGCTCCTGAAAGCCTCCCATCCGCGAGTGGCGCTCGAATTTCTCGAAGACGTCCGGGCGCTCGGCATCATGCTTCCGGAGGTCGCCAGCCTCGTCGATCTTCACGCCTCGAGCCCCATCCACCACAAAGACGTCTGGGACCACACGCTCCAGGTCGTCGAACAATCCAAACCGACGGCTGCTCAACGCTGGGCCGCACTTCTCCACGATATTGGCAAGCCCTGGACGCGAACTCTCCGGGATGGCAACATCACCTTCTATCGCCACGAAGAACACGGGGCGATGCTCTTCGAGGGTATCCGCGAGCGCTTCCGATTCGACAACGAGACGGCCGACGCGATCGCATTCATCATCGAAAATCACGGACGCACAACCCAATATACCGGTGAATGGTCCGACGCCGCCGTGCGCCGATACGTGCGCGACATGGATCCGTACGTCGATGCGATGCTCGAGTTCGCGCGGGCCGATCTGACGACCAGCATCGACGAGAAACGCGAGCGAGCGCTCGACCAGATCGACGAGCTCGAGGCCCGCATCGAATCGCTCGAGCGCGAACGCACACTCCGCCCCGAACTTCCGTCGGGCCTGGGCTACAACCTGATGGAGACCTTCAATCTCGGCGAGTCTCCTTTGATCGGCGAGCTCAAAGATTATCTCGAAGACGCCATCGTCGAGGGGAGACTCGAAAACGATCGCCAGGCTCGTTATTATATCGACCACCTGTCGGAGTATCCCCCCGACTTTTTGCAGGACGCGCTCGAGGAGATCAATCGTCCCGACCCGTAACGAGGTTCGTCCATGGATCGCCGCCTGACCGACTCAAGCCGCTCGCCCGCTCGAGGGCTGCTCAGATGGTGTCTCCTCCTCGGGATTGTCGCACTTGGCGCCTGCTCCGGGCAAAGTTGCGACTGCGAGGGATTCGAACAAACCTCCTTTCCCGAGAAGCATCTCGACAAAACCGTGCCCAAGTCGGGTCAGGTTCGGGTCTCCAAAGGGGGGCTGGATTTCTTCGAGCGCCAGATCCCCAGTCTTCTGGATCAGTTTCTCTCGAACGGCCTGTCGTTTTGCGTCCCCGAGACGACGACGAGTCAGGGGCCGGCCGACATCAAAGTCTGCATGACCGACACGTGTCAGAGCGGGCAGACGGGCTGTCAGATGGATTTGTCGCTGGAAGAGGCCCAGATCACGCCCCGGTCGAACGAAGACCGACTGG
>JAQCND010000163.1 GCA_028274765.1 Bradymonadaceae bacterium | reverse complement strand
GAACACCGCGAGTGGCTCGGGACCTCCGAGTCCGACGTCGACCGCGAGCTGCGCCGCATGGAGCATCTGGTGCGGTTGACGCTGACCGGCGAGTTTCAAGGCCGCCTGACCGATCTCATCGAGTCGCCTCGGTGGCAGCAACATCTCGACGCTCTGGCCGACCGTCGCGAGACTCCCTACGAGACGGCCGACCAGCTTCTCGAGGCCATGTTTGGTGACGAAGCATCATCGCCAGACGAATAACCCTCTGAGTACGACGAGAATCGGCACAGACATCGGGAGGAAACCTGCTCGGAGTTTGCCCATCGCCTCAGAGGAGGAGGTGGCCGCCTTGAACATCAACAAGGGCGGACAGAACACATTCGTCACCGATGGGTTCGTCGAGATCACCTCGATCGGCGAGACGACTGTCGAAGGCTCGGTCGTCGACTCCCATGACAACATCACCGTCAATGGTCATTTTGAAGCGACCCGCTGCAACCCGTAACCTGTGACGTGATGAAAGCCTCCGTCTCCACGCTGTCTCTCCAGGCTCACAACCCGGCATCAAGAGGGTGAGAACGAAGTCAGTGGGGATTGGACACATTGTACTTCACTCGGCGCGGAAGCGTCGTCACAGAGATATATCGCGATCGACAGGATCTCGTACGATGACGTATCGGATGACGGATTTACCGGGCTCGTGGATGGTTGCCTTTCTCGTCGCGGGAGGTCTCGTGGCCTGCGGCGGCGAAGACGATGGAGGCGGCACGGTCGTTACCCCCTCGCTGAAGGACCAAACTCTGCAGGGACAGCGCAAAGGAAACGAATGGTCTCGGACGGCCGGTCGAGCTCATATCTCGGGGGGCGACATCGACATGGAATTTTACAGCGGTCCGGAGGACGACTGTTCATTCGATACGTCCACCTACACGAACGAGTGGCGTCTTCGGATCCGTCGATTTCCGGAGGAGAAGACGCGACAAGATCTGATCAATCCCATAAGTTCCGATCGCGACGGTCCGGTTCTGCTCTATACGAAGGGCGAAGGCAGCAATTCGCGCAATATCATCATCACCAATGGCTTCGTCGAGATCACCTCGATCACCGAGACCACCGTTAAAGGTTCGGTCGTCGGCGAAGCCACCGACACGTCGGTCAACGGCCACTTCGAAGCCACGCGCTGTTCCGAGCAAAATGGCACTGGGGGGAGTCGCTCCGAAAGTGACGACGAGGCCAGCAACAACTCCAGTGGATAGTAGCAGGCAGGGAGACGGCGCCAGCTCGATCTCGTGACGCCGAGCTTCGACCCTCGACACGAGTTCGTCGAGACGCGTCTTCGACATGCATCAGTGGACGTCCGGGACAGGGCGGCGCTCAGCTCGCAACACTTCAGCAGTGGGTTCGACGACTATCATGGCGGAACGAATAGCCCCGAGAGCGCCCCTACATGTCTTTGATATGTCTGTGCCTCCTTGACGTGAGCATCCTTGCTAGCACGTCGTCGAGCGACTCTCTTTGCCGGGGGAGTGGGGCGGCCCGACGACGATCACACCGCAACATGTGTTGCTTGTAAGTCCAACAAGATCGCCTCGGCATTGCGGTGTTGGGAACTTGATTCGAACGAACAGCTTCGCTTAACTGCGTCTTGTTTCCTGTCGACACGAGGTCGATAGGACGCATGTTGTCTCCATATGAATTCGACGAGGACTCTTTATGGCTTGTAAATTATTTCGAACAACGGCTATCACTTGCGCAGGGCTCCTCCTCACCATGGGGACCATGGCGTGTGGAGGAGACAGCAGTGGCGGAGGTTCCTCCAGCAATGCGCCCTCGCTGAAAGAGCAGACCATCCAGGGCAAGATTCAGGGGAGCGACTGGAGCTTCACCTCCGGAACGGCCGAGATCTCGGACGGGACTATCTCCCTGAAACTCTACGACGGTCCGGACGACGCCTGTTCGTTCGACCGCGCGAGCTACGAAAACTGGACGGTCTGGGTTCAGGACGTACCGGAAGAAGAGACTCGCTCGGAGTTTGTTAATCCCATCGGCGGAGAAGATGGGCCCGCTCTGAACATCAACAAGAGTGGGCAAAACAACTTCGTCACCAACGGCTTCGTCGAGATCAACTCGATCAACGAGATGACCGTCGAAGGCTCGGTCGTCGGCTCCAAAGACAACATCACCGTCAACGGCAACTTCGAAGCCACGCGCTGTGGCAATAGTGAGGACGGTTCCGGTAGCGGGAGTGGTTCCAGCAGCGGCTCGGGCAGCGAGTCCGGCAGTGGCTCGGGTAGCGGCTCGGGCAGTGGGTCCGGTAGCGGAAGTGGCTCCTGACGTCTTTCCATGGCATCGACGAGCATCCCCGATGACAGCGACCCCGCCCGATGACGCTCATTTCATCGAGCGGGGTCGCTGTCTTTTTGAATGGGTTCGTCTCCTGCCAGCCCACGCGGCATCGGCTGGCCATCGCCGGGCGAAAACTCGAGTTCCTTTTCGCTCCGGGCCCATGGGATGGAACAGTATCGAAGGACTGAGAGGGAGCGGAGGCGGGCGGAACTCCCACCGACAGAAAGGGTCGCCGCTCCGAGAGGAGAGATGCGAGAGAGGCCTCCAGCGCCATCGAAGAATGGCAAGCACCGGAGGAGAAGAGAGAGTCATCCCGCGAAGATGTGATCGATTTCCTCGAGAATCTCGTCTTCGGGCACGGACTTGGCGATGGCGAGTTCCTGGACGAGAAGGCGCTCGGCCGTATCGAGCATCTTGCGCTCGCCGAAACTCAGCGACTTCTCGAATTCGAGAAGGTGGAGATCACGGAGTACTTCCGCGATCTCGAATGCACTGCCCGTCTGAATTTTCTCGACGTAGGCCCGGTAGCGACGATTCCAGGTTTGTGTATTGAGGTCGACATCTCGTTCGCGCATGATGTCGTAGACCTCTTCGACTTCTCGGTCGTTGATGATGCGTCGGAGGCCCACGTTGTCGACATTGTCGACGGGGATCATGATTTTCTTGTCGGAATCGAGGACGCGGAGCACATAGAACTGCTGCTCGTTGTCCATAATTTCTTTGGTATCGATCCCCACGACTTCAGCCACTCCCTGGGCAGGGTAGACGGCCTTGTCGCCCACGTCGAACTCCGTCTCCGTCGCGTCGCCCATAAGTTTCCCTGCGGATGTGTGTCTCGAAGGTAATGCGATGAATGCGCTCGGGCCTATCCGTCGAGGCCGACTCGCGTATGATCTCTGGCGCTTCTCCGGCACGGTGCTATTGGCAACGAGGCACGTCGACTCCGTTACATACGCAAGAGTGCAAACGGTGAGGCAGTAAAACGGGTCTATGGGTCGAACGTGCGCCACCGCCTCTCCCATGCCAACCTTCGGCACAGGTACGACTCTTCTCCCCCTTCGAGCTCAAGAGCACCTTGCACGCGGCGGTCTCTGCGAGAGGCGCGCCGACCCGAGATGAGCGCGATCCATTCCACTCAGGGCGGAGCGCCGCGCGCCCGACGAACTCGAATCCGTATGCTACGCTCTCCGGAGCCAGTTGACAAGCCTCTCGGCCGTACCTGAGGGCAGAGACGTGTCACCCTCGATGGCCCTCGGGGAGAATCGAGAGACGCAGCAGCCATGCGCTCACGCCCTCGTTTCATTTCGACTCGCATCCAGAAGTCTCACTGTGAGAAGAAGTCTTCTCGCCTCTGAGACGTCCAGGCACGTCGATTCTCGTACGGGGGGGCTGCCCCATTGAGTTTGAAGTTACTCACAACGGCCGAGAACCGAACCGAGCCGTCGACTCGACACAGCCAGCGGGGCCCCATCTCGGAGGGTCTCGGCCCCCGTCGTCGAGGCCAGAACCGCCGAATCGAAGATCACCTCAAAGAACATCGTGCTCACGAGCCAGGCCCAGAAGTCGGGGAAGGGAGTACTCGGAGATGGTTTCGGCATAATCCGAGTGCCCCCCCGGGAATCGGGCCGTCTCGATCTTGTCGATCAGTCCCTGCCTGGAGCCGAATCGATCCTGAACGAGTTGGTACGAGTTCCAGAGTCGGAGGAGCTTCTTGTTTTTGAGCGTCGAGATGCGCTCCTCAAAATCGAGGGGATCTTCATCCTCGGGGACCTCGAGAACATCGAGAATTTTGTCGACGAGTTCGTCTTTGGAACCGTGCTCGTCGCGAACGCGCTGAAGGGGGCTTTTCTGGTGACTCATGATCACACCTCTCCTCGTAGCAATTCAGATATGACGACAATCTCGCGACCCCGACCCCATCCGAAGGAGCGGTGATGCGACGTTGAGGGCTCGGAGACGATCCAGCCTGTGTGTCGCCTCCTCGACGCCCTCCAACGTCGCGTCCGTCCCCATCGAGGTCGGAACATTTGGAATCTTCGACAATACGTTGAATGTTGTGGGGTCGATGGAGGGGGCAGGTCGAAGCAGTGATCCACCTCCGGACGTCCCCTGAAAATCGAGTCGAAGAGCAGTAACAGACATCCTGGCCCGAGACAAGTCGATGTTCGAACTTTCGGCGACCCATTCGAGGAAGCGCGTCGCAACGGTGATGGGGTTTGCATTACTGTTGGCGGGCGTGTGGACGGGGGCGTGTGACAAGTCCTCCTCCGACTCCCCGTCGTCCTCTTCGGACGCCTCCGCCTCCTCGTCGTCCTCGTCTCGCCCCCGGACCGCCTCCCCGGATGCCTCGCCTCAGACCCCTCGCGGTACGTACATCAAAGATGTCGAGGGCCCCGAGCCCTCCGAGGATACGGTGCTGGTCGAGGCCGGCGACATTCAAGTGACGTTCGGAGATTATCGACGCTTCATGCGACAGCGGCTTCTGTTGGGACCGCGTGACGACGACGGAGCCCTCCCCGAATCCATGCCACGGGCCCGGCGAGCCGATCCTCGGGCCCAGAGACGTGCCGTTCGGAAGCTGGTGCGCCGAGCCGTCGTCGCTCGTGAAGCCGAGCGGCGAGGCATCGAGGTGACACGAGAGGAAATAAGGACAGCTCTGAATGATCACGAGCGACTCTCGATGTTTCTTCCTCTACTCGAGGGGGATTCCGAGGTTGCCCCCGACGTCTCGACCGACTCGATTCCCGCTCTTCCAGAGGGGCTCGGGCCTGAGAACATCGAGGCGATGGCCCGCCATGACGTCCGTGAACGCAAACTCCGGGAGGCGCTTCTGGACGACATCGGGACCGAACAGCTCTGGACTCTCTATCGGAAGCGCCACGACACGGTGCGGCTGGCCTTCGTCGAACGGACGAATGCCCCGACGCCCGAGAACGTCGACGCTTTCGTGAGGCGAGACCGTGAGCGCGGTACGTCGCGCATTCGCACGTATTTCGAGGAGCACCGCTCGCGCTATCGATCCCCGAAGATGGTCAAAGTCGGGCTGTTGCGCATCGGCAGTCGAGCGAACCTCGACGACTCGACTTGGAAGCGAGTGGCCCGTCGACTCGAAGAGAGCGACGATCCGAGCACCCTCGCCGACGAACTTCCCCTGCACTACGAACCCGAAGCGTATTTTACGCGTCGAGAACACCCCGATGCCTTCGAGAGCTCGAAGGGCGAGGTGGGCGTACAGCAGTCCGGATCACGTGCGCCCCACGTCTGGCACGTCCAGGGATGGCACGAAGCCGAATCGGCCGAGCTGTCTCGCCCCATCCGCCGTCAAATTGCCTCTCGCCTCATGCAGCAATCGGTCGTGCCTTCGGTCGAATCGAAGCTCGAACGCGTCCTCGAGATCATGCGCGACGTCGAGTCCGGGGCCGATGGTGGACTCTCGGAGGCGTCACTCGAGACTCTCCGCACACGACTCGACGAGGCGGGTTTCGAACTTCAGACGACTCGACCATTTGGACGGGATCGGAACAATTACGTCCCCAGCATCGGGCTCGCCGAGCCCATCTTTGAGCGAGCCTTCGAGTTGAATGCCGAGACCCCCGTCCCTGAGACCCCCATTCTGGCACGGGGGGACGCCTATGCGATTCGGCTTCTCGATCGCAGCCGTCCCTCTCGCAAGGCGTTTGAGAGGGAACAATCCTCGCTTCGCAAACGCGTCGTCGAACAACGTCGAGACCGGATTGTCCCCCGGTTTGTCGACGATTGGCTCGATGCTCACGACGCGTCGTTTCATGTCGAACCCCTTCGAGTCGCTTACGGGGTTTTGCGCAAACGCGAACCACGCTGACCGTTTCATCCCTGGAGCTATTGTGGTATAGACGGAGCGACGCTTCTGTCTCATTGTTGATGGTCGGTACTGCGGCTGAACGTCGTCCGACCTTCGGCTGCGATCGCGAGGAGCGGGGCTCCGTCCGTCGACCCCAACACGTCGGAGCGCCCACTCGCTCGCTGAAGTACGTCTCCATGTTCGTGTCGCACCATGCATCGCAACTCGATGGAGGATCTCTTACAGCATCAGCGTCGTCGTCGATGGTGGTGGCGAGCGCTGGGATGGTTGACGCTCGGAGGGTGCCTGACGGGGGTATTGGTGTATGGGTGGGGGATGGGCGAGCCCGAGCAAGCCGAACCCGCTCAGAAGGATCGCGCCGTTTCCCGGGCCCGTGTGACCGTTCAAACGAGCCTCGAGGCGGCTCATCGCCCGCTGGATGTCGGACCCGAGTCGCGCGACGAACCCGGTGACGAGACCGAACAGCTCGATGACGCCTGGACCCAGGGTGAGCCGGCCACGATGCGAGGAACGCTCGAGTCTCACCGATCCGTCTTCGCCGCACTCCGGGCCCGCAACCTGCTCTCGGCCCAGATCCAGCCCGTCGTCGACGCCACCGGTGACGTCTTCGATTTCAAGCGAAGCCGTCCCGACGACGAGTGGTATGTCGAGGTGGATTCGACGGGAACGATCACGAAATTTCGCTACCAGACCTCGCCGGTGGACATCTGGGAGACCGTACGGAACTCGAACGGCTCCTATGCTTGTTCGAAGATCAAAGTTCCCGTCGAGCGCCGTCGCACGACTGTGGCGGGGACGGTCGAGGAGAGTCTGTGGACGGCTTTTGCCGATTCCGGCGCCGGCGACAGCGCCGTCTTGATCGATCGTTTTTCCGACATCTTCGCTTACAGCGTCGACTTCAACCGCGAGACGCGTCCCGGCGACCGCTTCACCCTCGTGGTCGAGAAGGTGTATCTCGAGGGAGAGTTTCTTCGGTACGGCCGCATCGTGGCGGCGGAGTACCTCCAGGGCGACGGTGACGTTCATCGAGGCTTCTACCACGAGAACGACGACGAGAGTGGCTACTACAACGCCGACGGGCAGAGCCTCAAACGCCAGTTTCTCAAGAGCCCGCTGGCGACGACGCGCGTGACGAGCCAGTTTGGCCAGCGCCACCATCCCGTACTCGACGAATCGCGAATGCATCGAGGGGTGGACTACGGGGCGCCGACCGGCACGCCCGTTCGTGCCGTCGCCGACGGTACCGTCTCGTATGCGGGACGCAAGGGCGCCAACGGCAATCTCGTCGTCCTCCAGCATGCCAACGGCTACGTCACCCTCTATGCCCATCTCCACGACATCTCCGACGGCCTCCATTCCGGCGAACGGGTATCGAAGAAAACGATCATCGGCGAAGTCGGAAGCACGGGACGCTCGACGGGCCCACACTTGCATTTTGGCATGAAACAGCACGGACGATACGTCGACCCCATGGAGATTGACGCCAAGCGAGCGGAGCCACTGGGCGACGACGAGCGCGAGCGCTTCAAACGCCAGGTGGTCGAACCGATGTCGAAACAACTCGAGTCGGCCCGTCGGACACCTTCGGTCGAGGCGGCCAAGTCCTCCGAGAGCGAAGAGGGTTGATTGACGTTTCGAATCCGTCTCTTCGACTGGGGTCCCACTGCGCATGCAGACATCTCCCTCGGACATGCTGGCGTCGACGTGGTTTCGATATACCGTAATTGCGCTCTACGCCGTCGGACTGGCGGGGGTGATCGGAGCCTACATCGGCATCTCGCTACTCGACGTCCAGACGTCGGCCTACTTTCGGGGAACCGATACGCTCGAAAAGGGGCGAGGCCATGCCGTGCGCGGCGTCGTCCTCGACGCCTCGAAAGGCACGTTTCGGACCGACGTCCAGGTGACGTTTCGGCTCTATCCCGAGCCCCCCGAGGCGATCGCCGACTCCGAGCCCGATCCGTCGAGTCACTTCGTGCTGGGGACGGCTCGTCCGAATCAGCGAGGGCTCATCCACACCCAGTTGGAGCTCCCGGCGGGGCGCGACATTCCGTCCGGGCCCTCAACCCTCGTGTTGCAAGCCACCGGGTCCGGGCTCGAGACCTTCGAGGCGAGGACTCGCGTACGGGTGAGGGCGTCCGAGTCGACGACTCCGACCTGGCCGGAACCGACCTCGCGGCTGGCCGACGAGACGCGACGCCGACGACTGAGCGGCGAGGCCGTCCGCGAGAGCAGCGGCGATCTTCGAGTCGACATCCTTCCATTCGACGGGGCATTCGCCCGGGGGTTGACCTCTCGGGCCTACCTCCGCACCTACGATCGCTCGACGGGCGAGCCCGTCCCGGCGACCGTGCGCTTCGAGACGGTCGAGGCGCGAGGACAATGGGGACAAGACGATCAGCTCCCCCAGCAACTGGAGACCGACCGGATGGGGATCGCCTCGTTCGAGTGGCGTCCCGCCGGCGGACAGCGGTGGACGCTGGTCGCCCGGGAGCGGCTCGGGGAGGCGATCGACCGGGAACGCCCCCGTCGTACGGGAGAGTCGACGATCCGGGTCTACACGGTCGCCTCTCAATTCGTCGTACAACTCGAGTCTCCGGTGTGGGTCGAGGATCGCCCCGTGCGGGGCAGTCTCCACACGCTCTTTCGGTCGAGTGACGTCTTCCTCGATCTCTTTCGCGGCGACGAGTGGCTCGCCGCCGGCGAAACGTCGATCCAGGATCGGCAGGCCAGCTTCGCGCTGGAGTCGCCCGATCTCGGCCCCTCTCAGTGGCTCTATCGGATCCAGGCCTACAGCGGCCTCTACAGCGTCGAGGAGGCCTGGGATGTGGCCTACGCCGTCGGCGCCTCCGGACGCAACCCCTCCGATTATCGAGAGAGCCTCCAGCGCGTCGTCGCCTGGATGGCCGAGCATCGAGACGATCCGTACTTCGAGTACCTCGACCGCGAGACGCCCTTCGAGGCGGACGACTCGAATCTCTCCGAGCTCGAGACCTGGCTTCGGGCCTATCTCGAGGCCATCCCCCGTCATGTCGAGCGATCGGATTCGCTTTTCAACACCCTGGAGGCCGATCGGCGAGAGCTCGAGTCGTGGAAGGACGAGATTCAACGCGATCTCATGATTCCGATCGTGCTGGCGCTCGTGATTGCGCTTCTGGTCATCCTCTACGCCGTCGTGACGGGCATTCTCGAGAGTCGAGCTCACCGGGAGACCCTCCGCGAACTCGACGTCGATCTGGAGTTCGACGAGTCACTCGAGATCGACGGTACGCTCTCCGAGCAGGCGACCGAACGCCGCGCCCGTCTGCGGCGCTACCTGTTGATCGGCATCAGCGTCGCGACCTTCGTCTTCTTCGGGTTGGGGCTGCTGCAGATATTGAGTTACATGTAATCCGACATTCGCTTCCTCGCCTCTCACACGTCACCGCCGCCATGCCAAACCACGACGACGATACGCTCTTTTTGGTCGACGGCTCCTCGTACCTCTATCGAGCCTACTACGGACTCCGCAGCAACCTCCGCAACTCCGACGGGTTGCCGACCAACGCCATCTACGGCTTCTCCCAGATGCTCCATTCGCTCCTGGACAACCAGGACCCGGAGTACATTGCGGTCGCCTTCGACGCCTTCGAGGCCG
>JAQCND010000157.1 GCA_028274765.1 Bradymonadaceae bacterium | reverse complement strand
GATACGGCCCATCCGATCGACGGCGAC
Source organism: Bradymonadaceae bacterium (assembly GCA_028274765.1). GTDB lineage: Bacteria > Myxococcota_A > Bradymonadia > Bradymonadales > Bradymonadaceae > CAJXPB01. The sequence continues at coordinate 5,600 of JAQCND010000157.1, read as the reverse complement.
CGACTCGATTTGACGGGGAGGGAGGAGAGCGAACGGCTCGACGATACGTGTCGCCTCGACGACAACGCGGGGCGGCGCGCCTTCCTGGAGGATGCCATCGAGAATCCGCTCAAGCGCACGCGAGACCAGCTCGACTCGGAGTACGACGACGAGAGCGTCGAGGCGATTATGGCGCACGGCATCGAGGGGGACGACGGGGTGACCGCCGACGCGCTCGACCAGGACGACGACCGGTCCGGCACGAGCATCGACTTCATGTGGAGTGGCATCGAGGTCGAGGGGGCCTCGCAGTGGGAGCGCCGCAGCGGGAGCAGCGACCAGTTCGTGCTGGTTACCGCCGAGGACGACATCACGGTTCGCGTCCCGCTGACCCGCGAGTTCAATCCCGACCGCGAGTACGTCCATCTGTTCGGCCGAGACCGCGACAACGACCAGCGCGTCCAGCTCGAGGACCGCGCCGAGGCCGAGGGGACCGAAGCCGTCTTCGAGATCCCCAACGACGAGGACTTTTCCGCCTACAAGCTCGTCCTGGCCGACGGGCCGCGGACCTTCAAGATGACCGAGGACGATTTCTTTGTGGTCCTGTCGCGCGCTGACACGTCGGTCGAGCGCGTCGCCTGGGAGACCGGCGTCGAGCTGAGCTTCGAACACCAGGCCTGGGTGCGCGAGGGGGAGACGGCGACCTTCAAGTTGACCGACGGCGAGGTACCGACCTCGGATTCGCTGGAGCGAGACGACGACCTCGAGATTGTCGAGTCCGAGCCCTCGCCCTATGACGACGCGATCGTCGAGTACGTCTCGCGGATTCGCCTCGACGAGGGTCGACTGCCCGTGCGCATCGCCTGGGTGCAAGAGGACGTCACCGAATCGAAGCAGAGCTTCGAGCTGCTGGCATTTGCCCCGTACGAGGGCTCGAGCGCCGACGAGCGCGAGGCGTTTTTGAGTGCCATGCAGTCCGAGCGGCCGGGGCGCGGCGGAGAGGCCTACCTCCAATCCGTCAGCGAGATCACGCGCGAGGGCGACGACTGCTGGAACGTCGAGCTCGACTCCCACACCCGAGCGACGGTCCAGCGATGGAACGGCCACGGCCAGGAGGAGGGCATCGCCGCGCTGCTGGCCGATCCGACAGTCGCTCGCCTGGAGCGCGACTCCGACGGCACGCTCGAGACGTACGGATGGCCGACCTCGGACGTGGGCGAGGCATTCCGGAGGACGCGCGCCGACGTGTTCGAGCAGCTTCTCGACGGTTCCCCAGCCCAGATCGATGACGATTCGGGGGAGCCGGAGGCGGTCTCGCTGTGGCTGACCGACCTGCTCGAGCATCGCGAGGCGGTCGAACGCTACCTGGGGGCCTGGCTGGAGATGCTCGAGACGATCGGCGGCGAGGGGACGAGTTTCGGGACGAGACACGAGGCCCTCTATCGGCTCGACACCCTCGAACAGCGTGATTCGGATGGAGAGCTCGAGCGTCTGACCCTGCTGCCGACCCATCCCTGGCTGCTGAACGCGATGCTTCGGTTTCAGGCCAAGACGGTGGATCTGTTCGAGTCAGTCGCGGACCCGTCCGACCTCGAGACGTCACTGACGCGCGACGAACTCGAGGAGTTTGCCCCCAAACGCATCCTCGAGGACTGGTATACGCCCGACCAGGCGCTTCGGGCCGAGGACGGCACGCCGTTTTGCATGGAATTCATCCCCGGCTCGACCTTCGAGCGTTCCGGGCGACTCGACTACGTCTCGCGAGTGGTGCGCCGCAAGATCGACCGCTATTTTCGCATGCACGACCACCTCAGAGACGAGCGACGGACCTTTCGGCTGGCCTTCGTCCATCCCGGCGACGCCGAGGCCCTGCTCGAGGGCCTGGAGGCATGGTTTCAGAACCAGAGGCGCCGGGACGAGTCGTGGCTCGAGGCGATTCCGACCTTTGAGATTTCGCTGTTCGAGGACGGCGACGAGGCCGGGCGCGACACCGCCTTCGACGAGTTTTTCCGCCGCTACCTGGAGTCGACCGAGGAGGCCGGCGACGTCGAGGAGGCGATGCTCGCCAAATTGAGATACCGCAAGCGCGACGTCCCCCTGCCCGAGGACACGGACGATTTCAGCCACATCTGTCTGGCCCGAGGGCTGGTCGAGCGCGACGAGAGCAAGCCGATCACCGACCAGCTCGACGGCGGATGGGATGGCAGTTTCGGCGACGGTCTCATGGCGACCTACCTGCGCGAGCCCCAACTCTCTGGGGAGGGCGCCATCGCGGCGACGCAGCGCGGTCTGTGGATCCACGATCTCGGCGAGATGCGTCGGGGACTGGCGCATCTGTCGCAGCTCGTCGAGGGGCAGCGCAATCAGTTCTACAATCCGGGGGTCGGCCTCTTCTGGAAGGCCGATCTGCCCTCGCTCGACGATCTCTCGGGACTTTACGACCACAGCGACTGGGTCGTCCACCTGGATCGCGAACTCAACCTCGCGATGTTCCACGGCGACGACGACGAGACGCGGGTCATCGAGTATTCGGACCAGGAGGACCCGACTCAGCCGGGATTCGACGTCATCACGGTCACCGAGCGAGCCGAACCGTACTTCGAGCAGCTCAAGAGCGTCCTCCGGCTGGTGGATCTGCCCAAGCCCAGCCCCGAGACGTCGGCCTCGAGTCGGCCCGACCGCGCCTCGGAGGCGATGCGATCGCTGCTCGGGGAGATCAACACCCTCTCGGGGACGTGGGCGCTCGACTTTCTGGAGGGCAACGTCTCCGACGAGACGTCTCAGAACCGGCTCAAGGGAATGGTCGGAGCGGCGCTGGTCTATCGGTGGCTGCGTCGCGTCGAGGAACCGGCGCTGATCGAGCGATTCGACGGCCGAGTCGTGCCGGTGTATGTCAGTCTCGAGGATCTGATCCGCGCGACGCCGGCGACGGGACTGCCGACGGGACCGGGGCTGGTGGATCGATACGGCGAACACGGCTCCTACTGCGACGATCTGCTGGCGCTGTATCTCCAGGCGCCGCCCGGAGACCCGGAGGCGCCCCTTCGACTCTTCGGGCGCATCATCGAGGTCAAATTCGGCCGGAGTGCCGGCGACAACGACACCCAGAAGAAGGGCATCGCCCAGGTACGTCACTCGCACGAGTTGATGAGCGAGACGCTGGCCGGCGGCAACGACCTGCTCGAGGCCCCCATCCGCCACCGTCAGCTCTCGATGCTGGTCAAATCCCAGCTCGAACAGGCCCGAGCCCGGGGACTGCTCGACGAATCGCAAATCGAGGCGCTCGAACGCGAGCGGCTCAGCGCCCGGCTCGCCAGCGGTCGATACCGCGTCTCGTACGACCTCCACACCGAACAGCGGAACCTGTACGGCGACCTGTTTGCGCTCTCGACCTCGACGACCGGCAGCAGTCCCGAAGGCGAACCCGATGTCGAGCGCCGCAACGGCGTGCGTGTCATCACGCTGGGGCGGCAACTGCTGCGCGATCTGGCGCACGCCTCGCACGAGGATTCGACCCTCTACGGCACGCTCGACTCGACGCTGCCCCATCTCGGTCGGCCGGGACGCGGGCCCGGCTCGCCGCCCGAGATCGACCGAGACGAGACGAAGGACGACAGCGTCGACGAGGAGAACAGTGGGGACGACGAGAGTCGCTCAAACGATACGAGTTCCTCGGACCTCGACGACCTCGCCGCTGACGGCGGAGAAGAGACGTCGGACGAACGATTCGACGAGAGTGAGGACGCGGAGGGGAGATCTGATGTCGCGTCGGTGCTTCGAGCGATCGAGAGCGACGTCGTCGACGCCGACATGCTCGAGCGAGTGCGGGAGCGCGGACGAGATGCGATCCAAGATGCCCTCCAGACGATCGTCTCCGGGGAGGCCGAGTGGCGAGAGTATCACGAATGGATGGCCGATCTGACGGGTCAGGACCAGGCGCCCGACGGAGGACCGTGGGGGCGAGAGAAGCTCCTCGAGGTGTTCGAGGACTTCGGATTCGTCCGTGAGGACGACGGTGTGGTCTTCGAGCCGGAGGTATCGGCGGTGGACTGGGCGGACATCTCGCCCGGCGGTGGTAGCACGGAGTCGTCCGACGACCTTTCTGACCCATCGTCGACGCCCTCCGACCGCGAGACCGTTGGAGCGGACGAGACGAATGCCGAGGAGCCCTCCGATCGGCATGCATTCGGGCCCCGAGACATCGCCATCGATTGGGAGCGGGTCGACTGGGAGGCCGTGCCTCTCGACGACATCGAGGCGAGTCTCGATGCGGCGGGTGACGACGAGTTTGTGACCGAATACTTCGAGCCCCACGAACCCACCTGGTTGCGGTGGATACGCATCGTCCTGGATCAGAACGAGAAGCCGATCTTGACGGAGGACCGGGAGCGCGACGCCTTCGTCCGGGAGCTGATCGAGCACGCCCCCTCGACTGACGACAAGTCGGACGAATCGGCGGAGGCGGACGATGGTGAGGACGAGCCCGAGCCCGAGAGGGGCTCGAAGAGCGATGAGCCAACCGACGGTCGCGACGACGAGGTGTCTACCTCGACGCCCGGCCCCGAACCCTCGGACGTATCGGGGGGAGACGAGGCGGAGACCGACCGCGACATCCCGTCACTCGACGAGGCCGAGCAGACCCCCGTCACCGACGAACGCCCCGACCGTGACGCCGTGCGACGCCTGCTCGACCGGATCGAACAGGTCCTCCGGAGCCACGACATCGAACTGGCCGAGCCGCCATCGGTCGAGGAGGTCGAGTTCGGCCCCCGCATCATGCGGGTCTTCATCCGGCCTCGCGTGGACGTCAAGACCAGCTCCATCGAGCGCCGAAGCGAGGACATCGCCCTCCACGTCGGGGTCGAGGGCGGCGGCGACATCCGCATCCATCGGGCGCCCGGCCGTCGCGGCACCATCGCGCTCGACCTCCCGATTCGAGAGTTCGCTTACGAGGTCGACTATCAGGACGTCATCGATCATCCGTCGTTCGAAGCGGCGCGCCGGGACATGACGCTCGGGTTCTGCGCCGGCATTCAGATCGACGGGACGCCCCAGTGGGTGGATCTCTCGGGCATGCCCCACATGCTGGTCGGCGGGGCGACCGGGAGCGGCAAGACGGTCTTTTTGAACAACCTCATCATGACGCTGGCGCTCCAGCGAAGTCCCAACGAGCTCGATCTGCGGTTGGCGACGAGCAAGGCGTACGATTTCGCCGCCTTCACCGACTTGCCCCACGCCAACGACACCGTCGTCGAGCCGACCTCCGGTACGCGGATGCTGATCGACGACCTCGTCCGCGAGATGGAGCGCCGCAACGACATTCTCAAGGAGGCAAAGGCTCACAAGCTCGACTTCTACAACGAAAAGGTTCGGCGCGGCGACCTCCAGGGGCCGGAGTTGCCCCACGTCGTGGCCGTCCTCGACGAGTACGCCGGCACCATCCACGCCTTCGACGATGCGTCGGCCCGCCAGGACTTCGAGAGTGGCGTGACCCGGCTCGCCCAGGAGGCGCGCGCCACCGGCATCCATCTGGTGCTCTGCATGCAGCGGCCCGACTCCGAGGTCGTCGAGGGCAACATCAAATCGAACATCACCCATCGATTCGCCCTCAAGCTCGCCAC
>JAQCND010000147.1 GCA_028274765.1 Bradymonadaceae bacterium | reverse complement strand
TCATCGGGATGCCCCTCAAATATCTCGCCGGCCACCCCGAAGTCGTCGAGGTCACCGGATGGATGCACGGGCTCCTGTTCATGGCTTATATCGCCCTCGGCGCATATGCCGCTGTCGACGAGGAGTGGACGATGCGCTTCGGGGCGTGGGCATTTGCCGCCTCACTCGTCCCTGGCGGCACCTTCGTTCTGGATCGTTATCTCGGCCCGGAGGCCATCGAAACGCGAACGTCGACTTCTCGGAGCGCGAGCGACGGTTGATCCGAGACCTTTCGGCGAGCATTCATCACGATTCGACGTCTGTACGTCGTTTATGTTGGGCGGCTATCTCCGACGACCGCCACTCGGTCCCCTCATCGGGGTCCCGAGATCCTTCGTCCACGGAGCTCCATCATGACCATCGACTTCGACAACACGTACGTCGACCTCCCCGACCGCTTCTACGAGGCGTGCGAGCCGGCCTCCTTCGACGATCCCGAGATCGTTCGGGTCAACGAGGGACTGGCGCGGCAGTTGGGGCTCGATCCCGAATGGCTCGACTCCGGAGAGGGCGCCGCCTTTGCCGTGGGCAATCGGGTCCTGGAGGGGTCCCGGCCCATCGCGACCGCCTACGCCGGCGATCAGTTTGGCAACTTCGTCCCTCAGCTCGGCGACGGTCGCGCCCACATGCTCGGCGAAGTCGTCGACGACGAGGGGCAGCGCTTCGACATCCAGCTCAAGGGATCGGGACGGACGCCCTTTTCGCAGCGCGGCGACGGTCGCGCCCCACTCGGGCCGGTCCTGCGCGAATATCTGATCAGCGAGGCGATGCACGCCCTCGGCATCCCCACGACCCGCTCGCTGGTGGCGGCCTCGACCGGCGAACAGGTGCGGCGCAGCGACGGCCCCGAGCCGGGAGGCGTCCTCGTCCGCGTGGCCCGAAGTCACATCCGCGTGGGGACGTTCCAGTACTTCGCGGTCCGAGACGACGTCGACGGTCTCCAAGAACTCACGTCCTACGCTCTCGACCGCCACTACCCCGACCTCGAGCCGGAAGCGCCGGTGACGCTGTTCGACGCCGTCGCCGATCGCCAGGCCAAACTCGTCGCGCAGTGGCAACTCGTCGGCTTCATCCATGGCGTGATGAACACCGACAACATGCTCGTCTCTGGCGAAACGATCGACTACGGCCCCTGTGCGTTCATGAACGCCTATGACCCGGAGACGGTCTACAGCTCCATCGATGAGCGCGGCCGCTACGCCTATCAGAACCAGCCCGGCATCGCCCACTGGAACCTCAGCCGGTTCGCCGGCGCGCTGCTCAAGATGGCCGACGACGAGACGGCGATGCAGTCCAAACTCGAGAAAGTGCTCGAGTCGTTCCCCGAGCGCCTGCAGGCGTCCTACGAGGAGGGGATGGCTCGCAAACTCGGATTCGAGGAGTTCCGCGAGGAGGATGGAGAGCTTCTGGCCGACCTCCTCGATCTGATGGAACACCACGAGGTCGATTTCACATTGGCGTTCCGGCGGCTCGCCGAACTCGCCGATCCCGCCCCCGACGCCGACCGACCCGAGGTCGGCGACTCCTTTGCGTTTCCCCCCGCCTACGACGACTGGCTTCACCGCTGGCGGACGCGTCTCCGGGACTGCGAGGCCCCGTCGGCCGAGATCGCCGACGCCATGCGCGAGGTCAATCCAGCCGTCATCCCGCGCAACCACCGCGTCAACGAGGCCATCGAAGACGCGGTTGAACGCGGCGACTACGAGGCCTTTCACACGCTCACCGAAGTGCTCGAGAATCCCTTCGAGTATCCCGAGAACCACGAGGAACTCATCCGTCCCCCGGCGCCGAACGAAGCGATCGAAGCGACGTTCTGCGGGACGTAGAACACGGTTGAGTCGAATCAGTGGCGACGGCCTTCGCCCGGACGCGACATGGCCTCTCCGGGAGAGTTGGGTCTGTATGGAATCGTCTCGCCCTCT
>JAQCND010000141.1 GCA_028274765.1 Bradymonadaceae bacterium | reverse complement strand
GAGGCCGACGGCGGCAGCTGCGACCGCGACGAACTCGAGTCCGTCAACAATGGCTTCTATCACACCGAGGCCCTGCTCGAGGACATGGCAGACCTGGCGACGCTGTCCTTCTACAACTTCGAGCTCGTTGAGGCCCAGCACCAGGGCGTCGACGCCGACTTCTTCGCCCTCAAGGACTGGGGCGTCCCCGACTTCTGTCATCTCATCTTCACGACGTCGCGCGAGCGTCTCGACGAGAAGCGACAGGCGCTCTGGACGTTCCTCGACGTCGTCCAGCAGGGGCTCGACTACCTCCACCAGAACCCCGAGAAGGCACGCCACATCTACTTTAACTGGACCGACGAGGACCCCGACAACCCCCTGATGCGGGACATCTTCTCGGCGACGACGCCCTGCTTTACCTTCGACTTCGCCATGACGGACCGGTACTACGAGCGTCTGCAAAGTTGGATGGCCGAGCGCGGCCTGATCGACGAGACGGTCGAATCGGAACGGTACTGGGACAACGACCTGGTCGTCTGACATGCTCGGAGAGATCGCCTCCCTCGCCGCCGCCGCCCTCTGGGCCGGTGCCAGCATCATCTTTGCCCGACTGGGACGCGACGACGTCTCGCCGCTGGCGATGAACCTGCTCAAGTGCGTCATCGCCTTCGGTCTCTTGGTCCTCACGCTCCTGGTACTGGAGGGCCGTGTCTGGCCCTACCAGCTCTCCCTGGAGAATACGCTCATTCTGGCAGCGAGCGGGGCGGCAGGTCTGACCATCGGCGATACGGCCTTCTTCGGCTCGTTGACCCGGATCGGCTCCCGTCGGGCGCTCCTGCTCCGCGCCCTCGCCCCGCCGACCACCGCCGTGCTGGCCGTTCCCGTCCTCGGCGAGCCGCTCACCCTGAAGATGGCGATGGGGATGGCGTTGACCATCGGCGGCGTCATCTGGGTGATCCTGGAGCGCAATCCCGCAAACGAAGACGACGACGCCGAGTCCGAGGCGACGTCGGGGGGGCGATTTGCACGACACGAAATCGTCGGGCTCGGCCTCGGCATCGCGGCTGCGCTGCTGGAAGCGGTCGGCAGCGTCCTCGCGAAGCTCGGCGGGGGCGACATCCCGGCGCTCGACCTCAGCATCGTCCGTCTGGCCTTCGGCATTCTGGGGTTGGGAATGATCGTCGGCGGCATGTCGCGCATCCGAGAGGTCGTTCAGCCGATGCGTACCCCCCGCAAAGCCTGGTTGATCGTCGTCGCCACCTTTTTGGGTACCTATCTGGGCATCTGGCTCTCGATGACCGGCATCCGCTACACCTACACCGGCATTGCCACGACGCTCGCCTCGACCAGCCCGGTCTGGGTCCTGCCGCTGGCCCACGTCTTCGAGGACGACACCGTCTCGACACGCGCCGTCGTCGGGGCGTGTATCGCCGTGGTCGGCATCGGCATCCTCTTTGTCGAACCCCACCATCTTTCGTTTGTGACGTCGATGTGACCCCCCTGGTTTCATCGTTGTCTGAAAAGCGGGCGGGGAGTGCCGAGCCTCCATGCCTCGAGCCGCCCCTGAAATACTCCGATTCTGAAGCTTTCGATTGTCGTTGGGGGACCTCGACGGTCGCCCACTCCATGTCGGGGCACTTTGAAGGTCGGGGCTCGCGTGTTGATCTCATCTCGAGTGGGAGGCAGAGGCGACGCGGTTCGAAACCTCGAGGGTAGATGGAAGAGACACTCGAGATCGTGAGTTTCTTTCGAAGGAGATGGGCGTCGGGTATACGAGGAGGGATGGCTACTCAAAGAACATCCCGCTCCCATCGCCGGGTTGCTTCAACCTCGTGCGATACCCATGTTGGACGGCGAGTCTGTTCGTATTTCCCCCACGACGCGATGCCATGTGTACCTTGATTGTCGACCATCGCCCCGAATCCGAGCGTCTCATCGTCGGGGCCAATCGCAACGAGCACTACGATCGGCCCTCGTCTCCCCCCGAGTGGCGCCTCGATCGCGAGGTGCCGATATTTGCACCTCGGGACGAGCGATCGGGCGGCACGTGGATCGGGCTCAACGCAGAAGGCCTCTTTGCCGGCTTGACCAATCGGTTCGGCCACCCGCCGGACCCGGATCGACGCTCTCGTGGCGAGCTGATTCCTCGGGTGCTCGACAGCGATTCGGTCGACGAGGCGGCTTCGACCCTCGAGTCGTTCGAGGCCTCCAACTACAACCCTTTCCATCTGATCGTCGCCCATCGTCAGGCGGGATGGCTCGTCGTCAGCAACGGCGAACGGATGAGCCTCTCTCCTCTCGAATCGGGGCTGACCGTCATCACCGAGCGGAGCTTCGGAGCGGCCGATGCCCGACGCAAAGTCAACGTGCGGCGCCAG
>JAQCND010000140.1 GCA_028274765.1 Bradymonadaceae bacterium | reverse complement strand
GAAAACCCCGCCGCCGCGAGGCCGCGACGGGGGGAGCGGATCGAGAGGAATCTCGCTCAGAACGTGACGACCTCGTAGCCCTCGTCGACGAACGACTTGATGCTCGGATGGCCCTCAAAGTCATCCAGAAAGTCGATCTCCGTCTCTTGGATCTCTTCGAAGACACCAGACGACTTCGCGCAGAACCGACACGCCTCTTCGATGCGCTCCTTGACGGATGCGTAGATCTCGTGGGCGTCGTGTTCGGGATCCTCGAGCTCCGGTATCCACTCCGTGCCGGCCCCGTCGAAGATGAGGGTGACCGCGTCACCCTGTCCGTCCTCCTCGTACTCGCGGACGACCTCGAGGGCGTTGAAGACGCGGCCGAGATCGGAGTGTCCGTTCGTGCCGGCCAGCACGATGAGAGCTGTCTTCGCCATGGTGAAAACTCGTATGCAGGGGAGATGAGTCGTTCGAATCCGGTGACACCCGACGAGGCGGGTGTGTTGTTCACAATTGTTGAGACGAGAACGGCACGAACGAGGTTTCAAAAGCCCCGTCGAGGCGGTCGACGAGGAGGGGAGTCTCTGGAGGGGGCGAGACGTCGAGCGGACGGGCCGAGCGTCCGCTCGAGTTCAGGCGTTCGACAGGTTCGACCCCTTAGAGCTGGTTTCAAAACCTGTTGCCCGTCGGATCAAGCCGGCTGGGAGCCGGGGCTTCCAAGACGACTCCTACCCGTGATGATAGTCGGCGGGGCTTCGAGCCCCCACCACTGAGGTTTTGAAACGCTCTCTTATTGAAGCGGGGCCTCCCGTCCGGGAACAAGGCGAGTGGTCACGGGACAATGATCGGAGACGCGACGATGGAAGACGGGACAGCGATCGTCGGGGTCGCAGCCGAACGACTCGCACGGCCCGCGCGAGAGACTGCGAGCCGCCAGATCTTCGGCCAGGACGTGATCGAGGGCGAAGCTCTCGCAGGTATCTCCGGGCTCCCAGTAGCCGGTGCACTCGGTGTGGCGCGTGAGCCAGCGAAGCGAGGTGGTATCGGCGAGCTCCTCGAGCAAGCGGTAGTCGGCGACAGCGGTCGCATTGAAGTCGCCGAGGACGACGGTCGTGCGAGCATCATCGGCGTGGTCGAGAAGAATACCGTGCAGAGCGGCGTATTGTTCGCGCCGGATCGGCAATCCACTTGAGCCCGCCTTGAAGTGGACGACAAAGACCTCCAAGGCCCGTCCCGACGGGGCGGTCAACTCGGCCTCGACGACGGGCCGTCCGCCCTCGTGGACGACCGTCTCGCCGTGGATGCGACTCGCTTGAAGATCGAATCGCGCCCGATCGAAGAGAACGCCCAGACGATGATAGGGACCATCGTCGGGCCCGACGAACCGCCAGCTCGAACCGAGTCGACGCCGCGCCTCGCGCTCGAACCGCTCGGGCTCGACGATCTCCTGGACGGCGACCAGGCCGGTGTCGAGTGAATCCAATGTCTCGAAGGCCCCTTCGACCTGGGAGTCGGACTGCGGGAAATCCTCGATGTTGAAGGTCGTCACGGTCGTCGACGGGCGCACGGCGCACCATTTGACGGTGACGACGACCACCACGGCGAGCGCCAGCGTCTGAAAGAAGATCCGTCGACCGGAACCTCGGAGTGGGCTAATCATGGGGTCGGAAGAGGCGGCAGGAGCGTTCGAGGCATCGATTCGGTGTTATCACACCTCGAGCCGAAGGTGCATTCCTCTTCGGGGGCGACTCGAGCAGACGACCTCTGGAGAGACCTCGTCACTGTCTCGGGGACGAGTCGTAAATGTGCCCCTGCGAAGCCCCGACGAGGACACCCCTCGAGCGTCGAGGTGGAACGAGGGCCGTAACGAAAGCGATTGCGATCGTCGTTTCGCTCGACTGACGTATCCGACGGCCATGACCACGAGAGAGTGTTCAATATACACCTCCCCCGATCTCGTCCCTCCGGCGCGCCTGTGCGCGCCGCCCGCCGCAAACCGGCCAGTCGAACGAGGGGAGGCCCGTGTGCCGATGAGGCACTCCGGCTCGCGGCCAACTCCTTCCAGACCACCTGACAGCTCGCCGCTCCCCCCCTCATCTATGATCGTCGGTGGTTTGAGGCGATGTGTTGTGTCATCGGGGGGAATTCAGTGCGCGCGCGGGAATGCCTTCAGCCGTGTTGGGAAGCCGACGCTCATTCGGCTGGCCGGGCGCCCTCCGAGCTCGGAGAGGTTCGGCTATCGTCCAGAACGATGGCCTCGTGAGACCCTCATCCCGCCTGCCACTCCCGCACGCCGGGGACGGGATAGATCAGCATGACGATATTGAGGGTCATGTTGTCCCGGATCCAGAGGGCCAGACTCGCCTCGAGGGCGACGAAGAGGGCCAACACCCACCAGCGGTTGGTCAGTTGCATGGCGATCAGGAAACCGACGATCATCGCCGAGATGTCGCCGACTGAATTCAGAATGCTGTCCCCGTAGTAGCCCTGGGCCATCTTCGTCTCCCGGAACCGCTCGATGACATAGGAAGTATTCTCGACGATCTCCCAGGCCGATTCGAGTGCCATGGCGACGAGTAGACGGGCGTGGGCCGTCAGACGCTCGCCGTCGACGGCCCAGAGTAGGAGGAAGAAAGTCAGTCCGTGGCTGACGTGGGGGAAGACTTAGGGGCCGGCCAGACGCTGTGAGTTGAATGGGCTGCGAATATCATCGGTTCATAGTCCCGGATCGGGCGCCGTGCCCCAGGGCGTTCGCCCTACTGCATAGAGGAGACAGATGGCTGCGGCGATGAGCCCGAGCGTGGCGAGTGCCGTCGTCTTGCGGTCGAGCTCGAATGCCATGGTCAACCTCCGGATAGCGCGACACCTCCAGTTGTGGATGGACCGCATGTGTGTTCGGATAAGCTGTTCCCCGTTGCTGCAGCGATCAAGATGGACCCGACAGGGTGGGAGCACTCGTCCAGCCCGAGGGCTTGCTCTCGGGATCTCGAATGATCCAAATCACATGTACAGGGGACTTGCCCCTTTATCCGAACACGAATGGGATGGACCGAATGGAGCCGAAAAAAATAGAGAGAATTTCGACAAGTTCGAGGGTCGGGGGAAGGTTCCCCGACCCCTTCAGCGGAGGCTCAAACCGGAATGTTGCCGTTTTTCTTGGGGGGCATCCACTCGCGCTTGTTCAGCAGAATCTTGAGGTGGCGGTGGAGTTTGCGGCGCGTCGAGTGGGGTTCGATGACGGCGTCGAGGTAGCCGCGTTTGGCCGCGTGGTCGGGGTTGAGAAATTCCTCTTCGTACTCCTCTTTGAGCTCCTCCTTTTTGGCATCCGGGTCGTCGGCGGCCTGAATCTCGCGGCGGTTGAGAATCTCGACGGCCCCTTTGGCGCCCATGACGGCGATCTCGGCACTCGGCCAGGCGAGGTTGATGTCGCCCCCGACGTGCTTGGAGCTCATGACGATGTAGGCGCCCCCGTAGGCCTTGCGGAGGATGACCGACAGCTTCGGAACGGTGGCCTCGCAGTCGGCGTACAGCAGCTTGGCACCGTGGTCGATGACCCCGCCGTGCTCCTGGTTTTTGCCGGGCATGAAGCCGGGGACGTCGACGAGGCTGAGCAGCGGAATGTTGAAGGCGTTACAGGTGCGAATAAAGCGGGCGCCCTTCCGGCTGGCGTCGATGTCGAGCACGCCGGCCAGCTCGTCGGGCTGGTTGGCGACAACGCCGACAACGTGACCGCCGAGGCGTCCGAGCCCCACCACGATGTTCTCGGCCCACTCGCGGTGCACCTCGAAGAACGAACCTTCATCGACGATCAGGTCGATGACCCGGCGCACGTCGTAGGGCTCGCTGGTGTCCTCCGGGACGATCTCGTGGAAGTCCGGATCCATCCGGTCGAGCTCGTCGCCGGGCTCCTGGAAGGGAGGCGTCTGGCGATTGTTCGACGGCAGGTAGCCGAGCAGATTGCGGATGCACTCGATCCCCTCCTCGTCGTCCTCCCAGATGAACTGGCTGACGCCCGTCTCGTCGCCGTGGGTGACGGCGCCGCCGAGTTCCTCGACCGAGACCTCCTCAAAGGTCACCGTTTTGACGACCCTCGGACCGGTCAAAAACATGAAGCTCGAGCCGTCGACCATGCCGACGAAGTCGGTCAGCGACGGACTGTAGACGGCCCCGCCGGCGCACGGCCCCATGATGGCCGAAATCTGCGGAATCACGCCCGAAGCAGCGACATTGCGTTGAAAGATCTCGCCGTAGCCGCCCAGCGCGTCGACGCCCTCC
>JAQCND010000136.1 GCA_028274765.1 Bradymonadaceae bacterium | reverse complement strand
GGAGGGCTCCTCCCGATCGAGAGACGTCTCAACTCCGGCGGACTTCGACGAGGGGGACTTCGAGCGTTGAGTCTCCGTCGAGGAGGCGCGATCGTCGTGCGATCCTCCGTCGGCCGGAGGAGAGCTCTCCTCTTCAAATGCCTCTGCGTCGAGTGTTGATACCCTGGAGAGATCGCCGCTCGATTCGTCATCCGTCTCGAAGAGCGCCTCCTCCAGCGACTCGTCATCGAAGGCCGAAGCGATCTCGTCGACCACTTCCCCTTCGACTCCTTCGAGACTCTCGTCGTCTCTCGATGCCTCCCCTTCGTCGCCCCCGATGTCTCGAACTTCTTCGACCTCGATATCGGTCGGGGACATATCGGACGACAGAGTCTGCGCCGATTCGCCAACTCCACCCCATGCGGAATCGTCCGAAGGTGAGCTCGTCTCCCGGTCCGCCGAGACCTCCGACTGATTGTTGGCCGGGGGCGAGTCGGAATCGGGCTGTAATTCGCCGCGACGCCCGGGATCGAACGGACGGGCGGCAGTCTCGCGAAGGGAGGGAGCGTCGCCGGGCTCGACCGAGGGATCGACGGTGGTCTGACGCGACTGAATCTGGTCACGAGCCTCGAGAATACGACTGCGCATGGCCGAGGCCGATTCGAGTCGTCGGTCGAGATCGCGCCGAAGTGCTGCCATGACGACATCGCTCAGTTCGGGGGGGACCCCCTCGGCGATCTCTTCGGGGCGGGGAATGTCCGCCCGCATGACCCGTCCGATGATGCTCGCGCCATCGTCGGCATGAAAGATCCGTCGCTTGGTGAGCATCTCGTAGAGAAGAACCCCCACCGACCAGACGTCGGCCCGGCCATCGACCCCCTCTCGCATGATCTGTTCCGGGCTCATGTAGTCGAACGTCCCGACCAGATCACCCTCCTGGGTATGCGGGCCGACCTCGTCGTTCGGAGATTTGATCTCGGCGATCCCGAAGTCGAGCACCTTCACGAAGTCATGGCCCTCGGCGTCCGGCTCGAGCATGATGTTGGCCGGTTTCAGATCGCAGTGGACGATGCCCTCGGAGTGGGCTTCGTCGAGCGCGCTCAGCATTTGAGCGGCGATATTGCAGATGCGGATGGGGGCGAGCGGGCAATCCTCGTCGATCACCTTGCGGAGCGTCCGGCCCGACAGGTATTCGGTGATCAGATAGAGCACCCCGTTGGCGTCGGCTCCGAAGTCGACGATGTTGATGATGTTGGGGTGGCGAAGCATGTGAATGGCCCGGACCTCGCGCTTGAAATAAAGCTCGTTCCCCTCGGCCCGATCGCTCGGTTTGACGAGTTTGATGGCCACCTTCCGCTCCAGGGGATGCTGAATGGCGGCGTAGACCGTTCCCATGCCCCCCTGTCCGATCTTTTCGACGATCTCGTAGGTTCCCTCGAGTCGTTGGCCGACGATATTGGCCAGGGCGTCGGTCGTCGATGGCTCGCCGGAGGAGTCGGGGCCGGAGGCGTCAGCGGCCGACGATCCTCCGCTCAATCCCTCCTCGGTTGTATCCGGTTTCTTGGGCTGAGAGACGATGTCTGGCAGATCGAGCCCGCCCCCGGAGACGTCCTCGAAGGCATCTTCCCCGTCGTGCGCTCCGGAATTCGCCGCGTCGTCGACCGGCTCGATGGCGTCGTCCTCGAGCGGCGCATCGCCCCCATCTCCCTCCTCGAGCGGTTCGAGCTCGAGGAACTCGGGGGAATCGCTGTCGTCGTTGCCCGTCATGGCCCTTCATCTCCGGTCGACTCGGTCCCCATCAGATCGGCGATGATCGCCTCGCGGCGCTTTTGTTCTTCATCGATGCGCTTGTCGACCGTCTTCTCGAGAGCGGATTGATTGTTGTCGATCCACTTGAGACGTGTCCGCAGCGACGGAAGAGATTGGACGAGGTTGACTCGCCATCGCGATTCGTCCTCTCGGGTGAGATGGAACGTCTGTTCGGCTCGCGTGACGACTTCGGCCGCCCGTTGGTCCTCGGAAATTTTGATCTTGTCGACGTTCAGCCCGAGCTTTTTGGCCTGATCGATGACGACGGCCTGAGGACGAACGACTTCGGCGAAGAGTCCCTGAGAATCATCGATCTTGTCGAGCAGAACCGTGCCTGCCTGGCGGCGAGCCAGCTGGTGATCCGTCTGGGGGAGATAGTCGGTAATGGTCTCGTCCATCTGGACGAGGGTCTGGTAGTGCTGTTCGAAATAATCGTGGGTGTTCGAGTCACTCTGCTGCCACATGCGCTCGAGGTCTCCCTCGATGAGCGCCTGGCGAAAGCTCAGATAAGCGCCTCTGGGAGACGTCGGCTCGGGTTCGCCTCGACATCCGCCCACCAGCAGAGTCGTACTCACGAGTGCACCGCAACAAAAGAAGAAAGCGTGTGTGAGAGAGGTAACATCAGGTAAGTGAAAGGAGTACATACACGACACACGGGGACCGTACGCAACATGTAAGTGAGACATCGACCTAGTGTGATTCTACGAAGGAGGTTGCCATTGTAAAGCAAGGTAGCCTCCGGTCCCCAGGGCGATCGCCTTCGAGTTCGATTTGGCGTTCGAGCTCGCCAACCCTCTCCACGTCCTGGTGTACTTCGCCGGATAGAGGCCTTCGATCGCCAGGGGCTTCGCCGTTCCGAGCCGGCTGGGAGCCAGCGATCCGTGGGGCGTCTCCCCCGACCTCCCTTCGAGCCCCTCCCGGAGCGCCTTGATACATCCTCGACGTGAGCAACTTGCTGGGACATCGACGAACGCCCCCTCGGAGTCGGGAGAGAGCGTCGACCGAGAGGAAGAAGACGTTCTTTTGTCCATGTTCTCTCGGAGGGCGATCCCTCCTTTTAAACTTAAAACTAGTTGCTCTTCGACCCAAGCCGGCCAGCGGCCGGTGCTCCGAGTCCCATATCGACGTGTTGAAACGGACTCCTGGGGCTCATTTCAATTTGCGAGTGCCAATTGATATCTGTATACACTGATCCACGCATTCGGGCGAGTGCACGACCTTACGACACGATTCGCGGTGACATGTAGCGTGTCATGCCTCGCCGTGACGGTTCGTTGAGATGATGGTGGTTGTATCTCCATGGAGGAGAAGCCGACAGACCCGCAACAAAACGATGGAGACCGGCTCATCGGCGAAACGGTCGATGGGCGTTTCCGACTTGAAGAAAAGCTCGGTGAGGGGGCTGTCGGACGAGTCTATCGGGCCAATCAACTCTCGATCGAGCGTTCCGTCGCCCTCAAAATGCTCCATGGAGACTTTCGCCGCGACGACGAGTATCAAAAGCGATTCCTCCGTGAAGCCAAGGTAATATCCGGGTTCAACCATCCGAATATCGTTCGGCTCATCGATTATGGCGAGGATCAGGCCCGGAGCTTTTCGTATCTCGTCATGGAGTTCGTCGAGGGCATCGAACTCGGGGAACTCGTCTCGCGTGGTCGTTTCGAGCCGGAGTTTGCGCTCGAGATCGCCCATCAAATTGCGGGCGGACTCTTTGCCGCCCATCAGCAGGACATCATCCATCGGGATTTGAAAGCCGAGAACATCATCCTCGTCCCCGTGCCCGGTGGGACGTTTCAGGCGAAAATCCTGGATTTCGGCGTGGCCTTGCCGCGCAACACCAGTACGCGACTGACCTCGTCCGGGGACGTCTTCGGCACACCGGCTTACATGTCGCCCGAACAGGCTGAGGGCGATCGCGAACTCGGACAGACGGCCGATCTGTACTCGCTCGGCGTCCTGCTATTCGAGATGCTGACCGGGGAGCTCCCCTTTCAGCAGAGCAGCAGTCTCAAGATGATGGTCGCCCACATCGAAAAGGATCCACCCCGGCTCAGCGAAGCCACCGAAGGAGCGTATCCGGACCCACTGGACCAGCTCGTCCTGAATCTACTGGCCAAATCTCCCGATGATCGACCTCACAGTGGGGACGTCCTGCGCGACCGTATCGAGGCGGTCCGCGAGCAACAGGGATGGAGCTCGATCGATCTCGACACCGAACAACTGGCGACCGAGACGTTTCAGCCCTGGATCGACGGGACGGAAGCACCAGCTCGAGAATCGAGTGTTCCAGCCGACGAGTCTCGAGACAACGACATGAGCGTCGAAGATACTCTCGGGTCGGAATCGAGCATTCTCAACCAGGGCGAGTCGGAGTCAAGTGCGTCTTCGGATGATGCGACCGCGACCGGCGCCGACAATTCTTCGCCCGAGATAGACGAGATCGAAACGGACTCCGACGACCAGTTCAGAGCATCCGCCCCGACGGACGAATCTACCTCCGAGGCTCCGGCCCCCTCGACCTCCTCGACAGGCGGCACCCACGTCGAATGGGGCGGCAACCAGATGGATTCGAGCGTCAAGCGCATCGGGTTGGTCGTGTTGATCGGAGTGGGCGTTCTGGTGGGGGGGCTGGTTCTGTTGGTGGGAGGGGGAGCGGCGACCTGGATGGTTAGTGGAGCCGGATCGGCCGAGACAGATGAGATCACCGTCGAGAAGCCGTCTCGAACTCCGACGTCGACCGAAGAGGATGAGTCGGTTCGACCCGGCGTGGCCGCCGGACGCGATACCGGCGTGACCGACGCTGGAGACGATCGTATCGATACCGCCGATGGAGCGACCTCCGAGGATACCGGGGCCTCCGCAGAGCAAGACGAGTCGATGGAGGACACCTCGACGTCGATTGACCGGACAGCGACCGCAGACGACGAATCGAGACCCGGGTCGACGGGCACGGAATCCGAGGCTGGAGCGCGCCCATCATCCGAGGACAAACCGGACGATCGCACCGGTCGACGTGCTCCCGACCGAGGAGCGCGCGCCGAGCGCGACTCCCCCTCGGAATCAACAGACGAGACGACTGCGGAATCCGAATCGGAGGCGGAGACGGAGTCAGAACTTCCGAACCCGTCGTCACTCGACTCGAACGACGACTCCACCCCCGACGACGAAGCCCAACCTTCAAAGGCATCTGACGATGATCGTTCGGCTTCCACGGAGAATTCGGAGGTCTCCGACGAGCGAACGGACGACTCTCCATCGGCCGAGACGTCCGAATCGGACGGAGATTCGCTCGACGACAAGATTGAACAACAGGAACAGGAATCCTGGCAGTGGGAGTGAGTCTCTCTCCCCTCGCCGAGATGCCTCGCCTCGAGGCATACTGAGGCAACAATCTTGTTATAATTCAATATTTTATAAGTAACATTTGTTTTTTCAACTGGTGCCTGACATGCGACATACGTTACGCTGGAATATCGCGCTGCTCGTCTCGATGTGTCTCGTGGGACTCGCGGCGCCTCTATCGGCTCAACCAGATCAGTCCGAGGCGTCGAAGACGGCCCCAAAAGAGACGACCGACAGCGAGACATCCGAACAAGAGACATCGGATGACGAGTCGGCGTCTTCGAAGCTCAGCAGAGAGAACAAGGAGCAGCTCCTCTCACTGCTCAAGCGAGCGCGTGAAGCGTTTTCGGCCGGTAATTT
>JAQCND010000131.1 GCA_028274765.1 Bradymonadaceae bacterium | reverse complement strand
AAAGCATCCCGGCCGCGAGTGGGTCGAATTCGATCTGGAACGCCCCGATACCATCGCGGCAGCGATGGAGGGATGCGACAAGGCGCTCTACCTCGTCCATCGAATGGACACCGGCGAGGGCTACCACGAACGCGAGCGCACGTCGGCCCGCATCTTTGCCGAGAAAGCCCGACGAGCCGATCTCGAGCGCGTCGTCTATCTCGGAGGTGTCTCTCCGGAGGGACCACCTTCGGAGCATCTGGAGAGCCGACTCGAAACCGGGCGCATCCTCCGGCGCGAGGGCGTCTCGACGATCGAGCTCCGGGCGGCGATGATCATCGGTCCCGACAGCGATAGCTGGCAGATCGTGCGCGATCTCGCCGCCCGCCTTCCGATGATGGTCCTCCCCGAGTGGACGCGTTCTCGCTCCGAGCCCATTCACATCGACGACGTCGTCGTCGCCCTGATCGGAGCCCTGGAACTGCCGGAAGAGGAATCAGCATGGTACGACATCCCCGGACCCGAGACGCTCGAGGTCGAGGAGATTTTGTTGCGAGTGGCCCGCCAGATGGGGCGCCAGCCGAAACAGTTCCGGGTCCCGCTGGTCAGCCCCAAACTCTCGAGCTACTGGCTTCGATTCGTGACTCGGTGCGACTATTATCTGGCCCGTCAGCTCGTGCAGGGACTCAAACACGACATTCGCGCCCAAAGCGATGCATTCTGGGAGATCATCGGCCACACGGATCTGATCCCCTTCGATCAGGCCGTGCGACGCACGCTGGCGACGGATACGGACATCTCCTATTCGGCGAGCCTCTACGAAAGCGTCGTGCATCGCATCGCCAAGCGTTCCACCTGAACTTCGAGCCGCCTCATACGGCATGTCGTCCCCGCTTTCGAGGTCGAGAGGATGGATGGTCCGTCTGGTATCGGGAGTGGTGACGGGGCTGTTGCTCGCGAGTGCGATCTCGGGGTGCGCTTCATACGGGACTGTTCACACGGCCGAACCCGTCGAATCGGGGGGCAAAGCAGTCTCGCTCGGAGGGGGCGCCTCGGGTGGAGTCGTCCAGGGCGAACACGCAGGGGCTCCCCTCTTTTTTTATCAGAATCGCCTCGGAATCACCGATTCGCTCGATGCCGGTCTTCGGCTCCAAGGGGTCGGGTTGGCTGCCGATCTCAATTACGCCTTCCTGCAGCGCCCGTCCTGGACACTTTCGTTCGACCCCGAGCTGAGTTTTGTGGCCAACCAACCCGCGGGTGTCAACAAGCTGGGAGCACGGGCGGCCCCTCAGATCGCCAACCGCCTCGGCCTTCGACTCAACCTGCTGGCCGACGTGCTCAAACTCCCTCATTTCGACTGGACGTTTCGCCTCGCGCCGGGATGGCTCGTCGCCACGGGCCCGAATTTCCTGGGGAGCGATGGACTCGTCGCTGAAGCGGGCACATCGATGCGATACGTGGTGCCGGGACGCATGATCCAGAGTGCCATCCCCTTCGTCTTCGCCTCGTTCGATACGTTCGTGCCCTTTGGACGGCGCCCAGCATGGCGAGGACGCTTCGGCTACAGCGGCGTCGCCGGGGTCGGGATGAAGCTGTAAATCACGCCAGCTCCAGTCGGTTGCGAAGCCCCTCCTCGAGCGGATTGTAGTAGTCCGGCGCCCGCCGGAACGTCCCCTCGAGCCCCTTGCCCCCCTCCTCGGGCCGCTCGACGTCGGCGAAGACACCATCGGCCAGCGCCTGGAACATCCCCCGCTTTTGGACGTCCTCGAGCAACTCGGTGGCCTGCTGGAGCACCTCTCGGGCCCGCGTTCGGACGATGCCTCCCTCCTTGAACTCGATCTCGTCGCCGAGCGCCCGAGCGTTGTTCATCACGAGCTGGGCGTTCTCGAGCGACAGGTAGCGGTCGCTCATGTGAGGCGTATGCATCGCCTCGGTCATCATCCCGAGCAATTGAATCCCCTGGCCCGTCATGATGCCGGCCAGGTTGAAGAGGGCATCCTGGACGTGGCCGCGGAAGATGTTGCCCGTCATGTGTTTGGTCGGGGGCATGAACTTCAGCGGTGCGTCGGGAAAGATCTCACGACTCAACTGGGCCTGGGCCAGCTCCAGCAAGAAGCCGTTCTCCATCTCGGGATCCATCTCCATGGCGTGGCCGAGTCCCATCTGCTCGGGCTCGAGTCCGCTCCGCTGCGCGAATTGTTCGTTGATAAACTGGCTCGCCAGGACCGTATCGGCGGCCTCGACCGGGTCGGCCGTCGTCAGGTAGTTGTCCTCGCCGGTGTTGATGACGATACCGGCGAAGGCGTTGATCATGCGGCTGAAGTACTGATCGATGAACGTCCGCCGCGGATTGATGTCGCGGAAGAGAATGCCGTAGAGCGCGTCATTGAGCATGACGTCGAGCCGCTCGAGGGCGCCCATCGCCGCGATCTCCGGCATACAGAGTCCGCTGCAGTAGTTGCAGAGCCGGATGTAGCGGCCGAGTTCGTCGCCGACCTCGTCGAGTGCCTCCCGCATGATGCGAAAGTTCGCCTGAGTGGCGTACGTCCCCCCAAACCCCTCGGTCGTCGGGCCGTAGGGGACGTAGTCGAGGAGACTCTGCCCGGTCGATCGGATCACGGCGACGATGTCGGCCCCCTGTCGAGCGGCCGTTTTGGCCTGCTCGACGTCCTCGTGGATGTTGCCCGTGGCGACGATGACGTAATGGAGGGGCTCGGGCCGATC
>JAQCND010000124.1 GCA_028274765.1 Bradymonadaceae bacterium | reverse complement strand
GATCGGCTCGTCGCCGAGGGATACGGCGAGAAGGAACCGTCCGTCTCGAACCAATCCGAGGAGGGTCGATCCCGCAATCGCCGCGTCGTCTTCAAGGTTCTCGAGGAGGGAGATGGGGAGTGAGGGCGATTGAGCGGGGCCGCCCGCCGGCCCCGCGTCGATCCTCCGAGCTCACCGGTACGGTCATGACCGAATGGTTTGAACACGACA
This sequence comes from Bradymonadaceae bacterium, assembly GCA_028274765.1. GTDB lineage: Bacteria > Myxococcota_A > Bradymonadia > Bradymonadales > Bradymonadaceae > CAJXPB01. Next base: position 3,839 of record JAQCND010000124.1, on the reverse strand, counting down.
CGTTTTGGGAGGCGATGGGGCCTGCAATGTTCAACGAGGCCCTCTGGGCGGCCGCCCCTCGTCAGATCGATGATATTCAGGAGCTCCTCGGGCTCGATCCTCCCGCCGACGTCCTCGATCTGGCGTGCGGCTCCGGACGACATGCTCTGGAGCTGGCCCGGCGCAATTTCGAGGTGACCGGCGTCGACCGGACGAGTGCATATCTCGAGGAGGCTGAGGAACACGCTCGCGCCGAGGGGCTCGAGATCGAATGGCTTGAAGCAGACATGCGCGAGTTTCGCCGCGAGTCGAGCTTCGAGCTGGCCCTGCTGATGTACTCGTCGATCGGATTGTTCGACGAGCGCACCTCGAATCGACGCGTCCTCGAACACTGCCGTGCTTCGCTCGAGTCCGGCGCCCCACTCGTCGTGGAGACGATGGGCAAGGAAGTTCTCGCCCGCGACTTCCACCCCCGTACCTGGGAGGAACTCGACGACGGAAGCCTCTTTTTGGACGAGCGCCAGCCGATCGATGGGTGGGAACGGCTTCGCAACCGCTGGATTCGCATCCATCCCGACGGTCGGCGAGAGCGCTTCGAGCTGGATATTCGCCTGTATGCCGGCAGCGAACTCGAACATCTTCTCCGGGAAGCCGGATTCGGATCGGTCGAGCTCTACGGCTCGCTCGACGGACGTCCCTACGATCGCGAGGCCGAGCGTCTGGTGGCCGTCGCCCGCTCCGCATAGTCGAGCGGTCCCTTCCCCAGCGTCACGCCATGTCCATCCGCGTCGACCGAGACGGCCCCATCACCACGGTGATCCTCGACCAGCCCGAGCGTCGCCACGCCGAACAATTCGCCGGCGCTCTTGTCGACGATCGCGATTGCAGTGACTCGTCGGGCGACGACGCTCCGCCGTCGGGGGGGAGTTGAAACCGGGCGGCGAGCTGGACCATCCCGATCGATCCGACGCGTGAAATCGTGCGGTCGGTGAATAGCTTATCCTGTGATCGAGTTATGTATTCGACTAAATCGCGAATATCACTCCGCAGATCCCTCCCATGGAAACCCAAGATGTCGATGTTGCCATCATTGGAGCCGGTACGGCCGGGCTCAACGCCAGCAAGGAAGCCGCCGACGAAGGAGCCGACTGGGTGCTGATCGAGTCGGGACCTTACGGCACGACCTGTGCTCGGGTCGGCTGTATGCCCTCCAAACTGTTGATCGCCGCCTCCGAATCGGCCCACGAGATTCAACGCTCCGGCCAGTTCGGGATGCGAGTCGAGCCCGAAGGCTGGTCGATCGACGACAAGGCCGTCATGGAGCGCGTCCGCCGCGAGCGCGACCGCTTCGTCGATTTCGTCGTCGACTCGACCGAAGATCGCCCCGAAGAGAAGCGACTCCGGGGCCACGCTCAATTTGTCGACGAGACCACCCTCGAAGTCGGCGACAACACGCGGGTCGAGGCCGATACCGTCGTCATCGCTACGGGATCCTCGCCCTGGGTGCCTCCCTCGCTCGACGGGATTCGAGACGGTGTCCTCGACAATGCCGACGTCTTCGAACTCGAGACGCTCCCCGACTCGATGGCCGTCGTCGGCACGGGCGTCGTCGCGCTGGAACTCGGGCAGGCTCTGACGCGACTCGGCGTCGAGACGACGTTTTTCAATCCCTACCGCGACATCGGGCCTCTGACCGATCCCGAGGTCGAATCGAAAGCCGCCTCGATTTTCGCCGACGAGCTCGATCTTCGATTCGAACACGACATCGATCAGACCGATCGCGTCGAGGAAGGTTATCTGCTTCGCTGGCGCGATGCCGACGGCAACGAGCACGAGGCCGTCTTCGACGAGGTCCTCGCCGCTGCGGGACGCCGACCCAATCTGGAGGGGCTGAATCTGGAGGCGACTGGACTCGACCTCGACGATCGCGGCGTGCCCGACTTCGATCATCAAACGATGCAATGTGACAACTTGCCGATCTTTATCGCCGGGGACGCAGCGGGGCATCTCAACGTCCTCCACGAGGCCTCCGACGAGGGTCGCATCGCCGGGTCCAACGCTGCTGCCTATCCCGACATCAGTGCCGCTGAGCGCCGGGCTTCGCTCTCCGTGGTCTTTACGGATCCTCAAATGGCCACGGTTGGACGGCGGTTCGACACCCTCGATCGCGACGACATCGCCGTCGGTGAAGTATCGTACGACAATCAGGGACGAGCGAGGGTCATGGGCGTCGATCGAGGACTGGTGCGTGTCTATGCCTGGCGAGAGGGGTGCACGTTCATCGGCGCCGAAATGGTTGGCCCGCGTGTCGAACACACGTCCCATCTGCTCGCCTGGGCGGCTCAAAAGAACATGAGCGTCCGCGAGATGCTCGAAATGCCCTTCTATCATCCGGTCGTCGAGGAGGGCATTCGGACAGCTCTCCGCGATCTGGCGGAACGCCTCGACGTGATCGGTCGATGTCGGCCCGAGGATCGAGGGGAAAGCCCTGGCGATTGAGAACAGGCACCCGGGCGTTGGCGAGCCGCGCCGAATCTGTCGGTAGCTCGGACCGTCGAGCGGCGAGGGAGCGAAGGCAATTGCATGAGGATGGAACCATCGCGGCTGTGAGCCGGCGAGCCTCGGGCGCTCCAGGGAGGCGTCGAGGAGACACGAGGTGCGATCGACGTCTGGATCGCCTTGATACGTCCTCGAAATGAGCAGCTTGCTGGCACGGCGCGTCAGTGACTCCTTGTGGGGAGGCGCGAGGCGACCACGAGGGAGGACGTGTTTCAATGCGATCGCCCTGGCCTTCGCGAGGGAGCGCTTGTGCGTCTCCGGGGTCCCCTCTAGGATGAAGTGTTACACGACGTGTGAGGATAGTGATTGTTCCTCGACGAAGAGGGTGTCATGGCTGACGACAGCGAGGAGACATCGGATCGAGCTCACGAAGAGGCGGACATCGATACCTCGGAGACCGACGAGGTAAGCGAATCTGCAGAGGGGACTCCTGACGGCGAGAATGAACCGGTCGCCGTCGATTTCTCGGTCGACGACTCGGATGGGGAACAGACCTTCGAGCACAGCGTCGATACCGGTCAATACGAAGAGATCTCCGATCCGCCGCCCGGTGAGATGCAGGATGAATCCGACGAAGTCGGCATTGAAGCCGGGGACACCGACGCCAATCTCGACGAAGAGACCCCTCCGACGGACTCGGCCTTCGGTGACGATCCGGCCGAGACCCAGGTTGACTTCGAAGAATCTGATGGTTCATCGCCCCCCGAGACGTTCGAAGACGAATCGATCGAGCTCGGTGGGGGGAACGAATCGGCCCCCACCGCCGAGGAGGCGTGGACCGATGGCAAAGCGCCTCCCGAAACGCCCCCGGGAGGAACTGAACATCCCGACGATCTCCATGATGCAGCCGCCGATACACAGGTGCCCGACTCCGGCAACTTCGATGGAGAACCGGATGAGACACAGGCCAATTTCGACGATCCCGAGGAGAGAACCTGGGAGGAGCCTCCGTCCTCCGAGCCGCCGGTCGAGCCCGAGGCCCCTCCAACTGCCGAGAATCAGGTGGAAGACCATGTCGGGACGTTCGAAGAACCAGCCGAATCCGAGCTCGGCGACGTGTCGACAGATGCCGATGTCGGCGAGCTCGCCGAGGGAACTCCCGTTGGCGAAGAGGCTCCCAAACCTATCGAAGGTGAACCAATCGACGACGAGTTCGGTGAGGCGACTTCAGTCGACGAGGAGTTCGACGGAGCCGTCGAGGGAGAATCAATCGACGAAGAATCCGACGAACCCGTCGACGAGGCACCTGTCGGCGAGGCCTCCCCCGAGCCCGTCGAGGGTGAGTTCGAGGCCCCGGATGC
>JAQCND010000122.1 GCA_028274765.1 Bradymonadaceae bacterium | reverse complement strand
GATCGGCTGGTTGGGACTCGGCGAAGTCCCAAGCTCGGGTTTCGAGCTGGTCGAGGAGATCTTCCCGGGCCTCGCGTTCGCATTCGTGCATGAGTTGGCGTATGAAATCGGGATCGTGATGCTCGATGTGTTCGAGCATCGCCTCGTTCATCTCGGGATTGGCCATGCCAGTCTCGAAGGCTGCGTCGATGAGACTCAGAGCCGCTCCATCTCCCCGCTCGATAGCATCCTCGTGGAAGTCCAGGATCGTCTCGAGGGCCGATGTCCCGAACTCGCTCAGGGTCGAGATGATGTGATCGTGTAGATATTCCCCGGGTTTCGTCTCCCGCAATCGCCGAGCCAGCGGCTCGGCACTCTCGACGTCTCCGCGACGCCCCAGGATGTCGACGGCGTGGATGGGTCCTCATCCATCACCCCGACTGAATCTCGTCTAAAAATCGTCGTCGAGCGCGATCTCGAGAAGCCGCTCCGTCACCTCGGGGTCGTCCCATTCGACGAGCGCCTCTTCGATGTCGGCCTCGAGTTCTCGCCCCGACTCGATCACCGTCTCGATTGCCTCGTCGGGCGTCTGAAACGACATGTCTATCTATCTCCCAGTGATTCGTCGGTTGAAAGGGTGACTGACTCGCGGACCCATGTTCGATGTTCGAGAGGGCTCTCGAGAGAGCCTTCGATCGATTTCGACTCGCAAACTATGCATTCACGCGATTCGTGTTCGAATAACAGCATATGGGATTTTCAGACTCTATCGCCGCTGATTGCGGTGCAGTTCGACGACTCGCTTGCCGAACAACTGATCGATGGAACTGAGCAGTTCGTTACTCGGCTCGACGGCGTAGTCGTCGGGTAGGGGCAACGTGGCGTCGCCCGATCCCTCGGGCGTCTCGACCGAGACGATCAGACTTGTCTGGCAGGGCCCTTCGTGTGCGGCGAGGATGGCCTTGAGGTCCTCGAGCTCGCCGTCCTCGATGTCGTCGGAGCTCAAGTCGATACAGACGTGCTGGACCTTGTCGCGCTGAGCGTGGTCGATGCGGTAGATGTCGTCCGCCCGGATCTTGCGCGTCTTGGCTTCCCCGTCTCCCTCGATCATGACATCGCCTTCGATGACGAGGGGCTCGCCACTTTTGAGCGCCTCCTCGTACTGCTCGAAGGGACGACTGAAGACGAGCACCTCGACGCGACCGGTCCGATCCTCGAGTGTCACGAAGGCCATCCGCCCGTCTTTGCTCTTGAGCGGTTGTTCGGAGTACTCGCCGATGACGCCGGCGACGGTCACATCCTGGTTGTTGTAGATATCGTTGCCCTCGGCGATGGTCTCGAGGTCGGTGATGTCGAACAGCTCGAGGGCGTCCTCGTAGCGGTCCAGCGGATGCCCCGTCACATAAAATCCGAGGAGCTCACGCTCGTTTTCGAGAAGCTCGCGTTCGGACCACGGCTCGACGTCGGGATAGGTCTCTTCGAGGACTTCCTCGCGATCGTCCTCGCTCATCATCCCAAAGATGTTCGACTGACCGACCTCCTGGTCGTGTTGCTGCTGTTCGCCTCGCTCGACGGCCCGCTCGACTGCCTTGTGCATCGAGGCGCGCGAGGCGGCGATGTCGCCGATGTAATCCGGGTTCTCGACCGGTCCGATCGTATCGAAGGCCCCACACTCGACGAGCGTCTCGATGGTGGACGTGTTGACTTTCGAGAGGTCGACACGCTCGCAGAAGTCGTAGAGCGACTCGTAGGGGCCATCCTCCTCGCGGGCCTCGATGATGGATTCGAGTACGCTGGCGCCGACGCCCTTGATGGCGGCCATGCCGAACCGGATCTTGCCGTCGCTGACGCTGAAGTTGACGCCCGACTCGTTGACGTCGGGAGGCAGCACCTCGATGCCCATGTCCTTGGCTTCGTTGAGGAAGCCGACGATCTTGTCGCTGTCGTCCCGGTCGCAGGTCATCAGCGCCGCCATGAACTCGACCGGATGGTGCTTCTTGAGATAGGCGGTCTGGCAGGTCAGCACCGCATAAGCCGCCGAGTGGGACTTGTTGAAGCCGTAGCTGGCAAACTGGGCCATCAGGTCGAAGATCTCCTCGGCCTTGTCCGCGTCCACGCCCTTGTCGACCGCTCCGTCGACGAAGCGTTTCCGCTGTTTTTTCATGACTTTAGCCTTCTTTTTGCCCATCGATCTTCTCAACAGATCCGCCTCGCCGAGCGAGTAGCCGCCCATGATTTGGGCGACCTGCATGACCTGCTCCTGGTAGACCATGACGCCGTAGGTCGGCTCCAAAACGTCCTCGAGCCACGGATGGGGGTATTCGACCTCCTTGCGGCCGTGTTTGCGGTCGATGTAGTCGTCGACCATGCCGCTGCCGAGCGGACCGGGCCGGTAGAGGGCGACCGAGGCGACGACTTCCTCGAACTCCTCGGGTTTGAGCCGCTGGAGGATGCGCTGGAATCCCCCGGATTCGAGCTGGAACACGCCGGTCGTATCGCCCGACGAGATCAGCTCGTACATCCCCGGATCGTCGAGCGGGATGTCCTCCTCGGGGTCGAACTCGGGCTCGTCGGGGCCGCGCTCTCCGTTGATCAACTGGGCGGCCGTGTCGATGACCGTCAGCGTCTTGAGACCGAGGAAGTCGAATTTGACCAGCCCGGCCTCCTCGACCTGCTCCATCGCATACTGGGTCACCATCTCGCCGTTGTCGCCGCGTTTGACGGGGACGCGTTCCCAGACCGGATTGTCGGCGATGACGACGCCGGCGGCGTGGATGCTGGACTGGCGATTGATGTTCTCAACCGACTGGGCGATGTCGATCCAGGCCTCGATTTGATCGTGTTCGTCGATCAGCGACTGGAGTTTCGGCTCCTGGTCGAGCGCTTCGTCGAGGTCGCCCGCATCGTCGGGGATCAGATCGGCGACGTGGTCGATCTGATCGTAGCTGAAGTTCAACGTCCGCCCGACGTCGCGCACCGCCCCCTTGGCCTTCATCTTGCCGTAGGTGATAATCTGACCGACGTTTTTCTCCCCGTACTTGTCGGTCACGTAATCGATGACATCGCCGCGCTGATTCATACAGAAGTCGATGTCGAAGTCCGGCATCGAGACCCGCTCGGGGTTGAGAAACCGCTCGAACAGCAGGTCGTACGGCATGGGATCGAGGCCGGTGATCCGCATCGTATAGGCGACCAGACTCCCCGCTCCCGAGCCGCGGCCCGGCCCGACCGGGATGTCCTGCTCTTTGGCCCAGTTGATGAAGTCGGCGACGATCAGAAAGTAGCCGGGATAGTCCATCTCCCGGATGATCTCGATTTCGTCCTCGAGGCGTTCGACGTATTCGTCGCGATCGTACTCCTTGCCCTGGGCGTCGAACTCCTCGAATCGCTCCTCGAGTCCCTCGTAAGCGCGGTGTTCGAAATACTCGTGGACGATCGTACTCTGATCGGCGTCCCGGAGCCCGCGCTGTTCGATAAACGCGTCAGGGACGTCGCACTGGGGGAGATAGAGATCGCCGAGCGGAATCTCGACGTCGCACATCTCGGCGATCTTGATTGTGTTGTCGCACGCCTCGGGGACGTGCGAGAAGAGCTCGCGCATCTCCTCGGGACTGCGGAAGTAGAAATCCTCGATCCCGTGGTCCATCAGCTTCTCGAGCTCGACCGTCTTGCCGAGCTGAATGCACATCAGGATGGCCTGCGCCCGGGCATCCTCGGGGTCGAGATAATGGCAGTCGTTGGTCGCCACCAGGGGGATGTCCAGTTCGTCGGACATCTCGATGAGCGCCTCCGTGCAGGTCTCCTGCTCCGGAAACGCATTGTGCATGATCTCGAGGTAGTAGTGGTCCTCGGGAAACATCTCCCTGTACTCGAGGGCGACGTCCCGCGCCTTGTCGTAGTCTTCGCTCAGGATCGCCTGGTTGATGCGTCCCCCGAGATCGCCCGACAGACAGATCAATCCCTCGTTGTGTTCGGCGAGGAGCTCCCGATTGATCAGAGGCGTCTCGGTGGGCTCGTGATACCCCTGGAGCCACGCCATCGAGTTGAGATAGGCGAGGTTGTAGTAGCCCTCTTGGCTCTTGGCGAGGAGGGTCACATGATAGTGTTCGGGATGGTCGACGTCGCGGAAGTCATCCGCCTCGGTCATGTACATCTCGCAGCCGACGATCGGCTGGATGTCGGCGTCGTGGGCAGCCTTCTGGAAGTCGACGGCTCCGTACATGTTGCCGTGATCGGTCATGGCCACGGCTGAGCGGCCACTGTGTTCGTTGACTCGCTCCATCAGCTCGGGGATCTTGATCGCCCCATCGAGCAGGCTGAACTGGGTGTGGACGTGGAGGTGGACGAAATCATCCATGGGTCGTCGGCAAAATCGGGTTGGGAGAGGGTGCAGGCGGGATGTTGTCGCGTTCACTCATGCTCTCTGAAATTAACCCGAAGCTGCGTGCGGCGCAACTCCCCCCTTCTCGAGTGGAGGGCGATCGCATGTGAACGTCTCTCTCCGCTCAGTCGACGCTCTTCTCCGACTCCAAGGGGGCGTCCGTCGACGTGCCAGCAAGTGGCTCATGTCGTGGACACATCAGGGCGCTCCAAGAGGGGCTCGAAGGGATGTTGGGGGAGACGCCCGATGGAGCGCCGGCTCCCAGCCGGCTTGAAACGGCGAAGTCACTCGCGATCGAGGGGCTCTATCCGGCGAAGCACACCAAGATATCGAGAGGATCGGCGAGTTCGATCGTCGAATCGAATTCTAATGCAATTGTTCTCTCTCGAGTGCCCGAATATCGTGCACTCCACGTATCCCATGATCGCCCGGTCGGGGTCGTCCCGAGATATGAAACGTATCTCGGCGATGCTGGCATTGGAGCTCCTCTTCGGTCCGTCCAGTGTTCGACTGCCCGGTGGTCGGGTAACCGTTCAGCCCGCTTCGAGATACACGTCTCCACATGGTCTCTCCGGCCCGCCCGAAGCCACGTTGCTCCACACGATGCTCCGAGCTAATGCCGACGTCGACTCCGATATGTTTGCAACAATCCACGGCTTCCACGTGCATCCGAGTCGCGGACGAATGAGAGTTCGTCGCAATCTGGGGGCGATGTTTCGGGTGTGACTCAGGTCCGTGGGATCTCGACGACGCGTGGCTGGGAGCGCCGGCGGCCCCGCCGGTCGATCATCCAGTCGGTCAATCGCAAACGTCGTGCCACGGCGTATCCCACGGTATCCGAGCGGACCCCGATGGTTCCCTGTTGAATACTGACTCATTCATGCCTTGACCGCATGCGCCCTCTCCGGTTAATAGAATGGTCGACCTACCATCGAGTTTGTATCGACGACCAACGACATTTAGTCACGACGACTTCACCCACACGAAGGGACCACACCATGGCGAGACGCATCCGAAAAGCAGCCGTCATCGGAGCGGGCACCATGGGTCGCGGCATCGCCGCCCATCTGGCCAACGCACGCATCGAGGTCGAACTCCTCGACATCGTGCCGCCGGAGGCGAGCGACTCCGACGACCCGGAGGTTCGCAACCAGCTCGCCCGCGAGGCGATCGAGCAGATGCCCAACGACAAGCCGCTCCCGGCGACCTACCACGACCGGGCGCGTCGACGCATCCGAGCGGGCAACGTCGAGGACCATCTCGATCGGCTCGAGGACGTCGATTGGATCGTCGAGGCCGTCCCCGAAGACATCGACATCAAGCACGACACCTTCGACAAGATCGAGGCGCACGCCAGTTCGGATGCGATCATCACCTCGAACACCTCGGGGCTGTCGATCGAGGACATGCTCGAGGGGCGAAGCGACGACTTCGAAGAGCGCTTCATGGTGACGCACTTCTTCAACCCGGTGCGGGTCATGAAGCTCCTGGAGCTGGTGCCGGCCCCCGGCACCGACGACGAGGTCGTCGAGACGATCGAACAGTTCGGTCGCGATCAGCTCGGCAAGGGCATCGTTTACGGCAAGGATACGACCAACTTCATCGCCAACCGGATCGGCGTCCACGGCATCATGGTCACCGTCGACAAGATGGACGACTATGACATGACCGTCGAGGACGTCGACCAGATCTTCGCCGAACCGCTGGCCCGCCCCCACTCGGCCGTGTTCAAGACGGCGGACATGGTCGGGCTCGACACCTTCGTCCACGTCGCCGACAACTGCTACGACTCGCTGACCGACGACGAGGACCGCGACTACTTCGAGGTCCCCGAGTTCATGCGCAGGATGGTCGACGAGGGCTGGACCGGCCGCAAGGCGGGCAAGGGCTTCTATGAGAAGACCGACGAGGGGCTGATGGCGATTCGCCCCGATTCGTTCGACTACGAGCCCCGCGACAAGAGCGACATCGATAGCATCGACGACGCCTGGGACGGGCCCGCCGAGGAGCGCGTCCGAACGGTGCTGGTCGAGGGCGACGACGAGGCGGCGGAGTTCGCCCGCGACGTCTCGCTCCATTCGATCGCCTACACGGCACGTCGACTCGGCGAGATCGCCGATGACGTCGTCAATGTCGATCGCGCCATGCGCTGGGGCTTCAACTGGGAGCTCGGGCCCTTCGAGATGTGGGACGCCGTCGGCCTCGAATGGGGTTACGAGAAGATTCAAGATCTCGGCTACGAACTGCCCGACTGGGTCGACGAGATGGTCGAGGCCGGCCATGACTCGTTTTACAAGACCGAGGATGGTATCGAGCTCTATTACGATCCCTTCAAAGGGGACTACGAGCGAGCTCCGTTCGATTATCGCAAGATCGTCATCGACGATATCAAGGAGCGCTACGACGCCACGATCGCGAGCAACGACAGTGCGAGCCTCGTCGACCTCGACGACGGCGTCGCCTGTGTGCAGTTTCAAAGCGAGCGCAACGCCATCGACCCCGACCTGGGCGACATGATCGATCGGGGCCTCGATTTCGTCGAGGACAACGACTGGCGCGGATTGGTCATCGGCAACAACGCCGAGAACTTCTCGGTCGGCGCCAACCTCATGCTGGTGCTCGGCTACGCCCGACAAGAGGACTGGGAGAGCCTCGAGGAGATGGTCGCCGGTTTCCAGGAGGTCAATCAGCGCATTCGATACTCGCCCAAACCCGTCGTCACTGCGCCCCACGGCCAGACGCTCGGTGGTGGCGCCGAGGTCGCGATGGCCGGCAACGCCGTCCAGGCGGCCGGTGAGACCTACATGGGACTGGTCGAGGTCGGCGTTGGACTCATCCCCGGCGGCGGCGGCAACCTCCAGATGCTGCGCAACGTCTTCGGACGCCATTCCGAGAGCGAGGACTTCGATCCGCTCCCGTTCATCCAGCAGATCTTCGAGCAGGTCGGCATGGGTGAGGTCGCCAAGAGCGGCGAGGCGGCCCGAGATGCCGGTTTCTTGACCGACACGGATCGGGTGACGCTCAACGCCGACCACCTCATCCACTATGCCAAGCACCGTGTGATCGGCATGGCCGAGAGCGACTTCAAGCCGCCCGAAAAACAGCGATTCCGCCTGCCCGGCGAAGAGGGCGCAGCGGCGATCGACAACCTGCTCTACAACTGGCAGCAGGGCGGTCGCCTCAGCAGCCACGACCGACACATCGGTCAGAAGCTCGCCCACGTCCTCTGCGGCGGTCATACGCGGACGAGCCGGCTGGTCACCGAGGAGGAGCTGCTGGAGCTGGAGCGCGAGGCCTTCCTGTCGCTCTGCGGCGAGGACAAGACCATGGAGCGTATCCAGCACATGCTCCAGCACAACGAGCCGCTTCGAAACTAACTCCGCCTCCGGAGCCTCGAGACGGATCGGCGGTCCCGTGGCCGTCGGTCCCTCCTCGTTGCTCCTCTTCGATTGGACGCATTCGCGTTCTCGAGCCCTCAATACTGACTGCAGGAGATACCCATGGAGACTCGCGACGTCGCAATTGTTTCGTACGCTCGCACCCCCTTCGGCAAGGCCGAAAAGGGCAAACTCAAGGATACTCGCCCCGACGATCTGGGCGCGCATGCCATTGAAAATGCTATCGAGCGCGCCGACGGCGTCGAGGGCGAGGACCTCGAAGACGTCATCCTCGGCTGTGCCTTCCCCGAGGCCGAGCAGGGCATGAACGTCGCCCGCGTGGCCGGCCAACTCGCCGGTCTTCCCAACGACGTTCCCGGCATGACGGTCAATCGCTTCTGTTCGTCCGGGGTCCAGACCATCTCGATCGCCGCCGAACGCATCATGTCCGGCGCGATCGACACCGCGATCGCCGGCGGCACCGAGACGATGTCGATGATTCCGATGGGCGGCAACACGCCTTCGCCCAACCCCGAGCTGATGAAAGACAAGCCCGAAGTCTATGTCGACATGGGGAACACGGCGGAGAACGTCGCCGAGCGCTTCGAGATCTCGCAGGAACGCCAGAACGCATTCGCCCTCCAGAGCCACGAGCGCGCCACCGAGGCTTGGGAGCGAGGCTTTCTCGAAGGGGAGGTCGTTCCCATCGAGACGGAGATCGTCGACGAGGAGGGCAACGTCCGCGAGGTCACCGTCGAGCAGGACGGCAACATCCGACCCGACACGAGCCTCGACAAGCTCTCCGGGCTTCCGGCCGTCTTCCGCGAGGGCGGTACGGTCACGCCCGGCAACTCCTCGCCGCTGACCGACGGCGCCGCGGCGGTCGTGTTGATGGCCGCCGAGAAAGCCGAGGCACTCGGCCTCGAGCCGATGGGCTACTACCGGACGATGCAGGTCGCCGGTGTGCCCCCCGAGATCATGGGCGTCGGCCCCGTTCCGGCCGTCCAGCAGTTGATGGACGACACCGGAATGAGCGTCGAGGACATCGACCTGTTCGAGCTCAACGAGGCATTCGCCAGTCAGTCGGTCTACTGCGCCGATGAGCTCGGCATCGACCAAGACAAGCTCAACGTCAACGGCGGCGCGATCGCCATCGGTCACCCGCTGGGCGTCTCCGGGACGCGCATGGCCGGCACTATTCTTCGCGCCCTCGAAGAAGAGGGCGGCCAGTACGGTGTCGTCACCATGTGTGTCGGCGGTGGCATGGGCGCGGCGGCACTCTTCGAGCGTGCCTAATCAAACCGTCCCCATTCCGATGATCATACGCCACAGAGCGGGCGCTCGCTCTCTACAATCGGGAGCGGGCGCCCGCTCTGTGTGTGTTCGGGTAGCTCTTCCGTGGAGACGATGCCCCGAAGAGAGGAGCTCCAA
>JAQCND010000121.1 GCA_028274765.1 Bradymonadaceae bacterium | reverse complement strand
AGTTTCGGGCAAAACCGGAAGTGGTCGGGCATCTGAGAGGCCCAGTCGGCGACGCGTTCCTCGGAGGGGACGGCATAGAAGGTCGTGTTGCCCTCGACGGCCGTCATGCGCTCGGCATAGAGCTCGAGGTACTCGTCCTGTGTACTGCTGGGCGGATAAAAGTCGCCCACCCAAGGATCGAACGACCAAACGGCGCAACCGAGTCGGAACTGCATATCGCGTATGTATGGAGGAAGTGGAGCCGAGGGGATTCGAACCCCTGACCTTCAGAGTGCGATTCTGACGCTCTCCCGACTGAGCTACGGCCCCTCAACGGAGCAAGACCCCGATTCATACGATAGGAATAGGGCACGGCTCGGGGGGTGTCAAGTGGGAATGTAGCATATTGGTGCAAGCGATCAGGTCAGGGGCACGGCCACGAGTCGGCCAAACGCCTCGTCTCATCCGGCGACCATCGGGGGGTCTGGGACATCATGGCCCCTTCGAATGTCGATTTTCCGATGCAAACGCGCATCCTCGAGTTCGTCTGGGAGGGTAACGGCTACCTGTCGATCTACGTCACCAACGTCGAGCAGAATGCACCACCGGGCACGATGGCCCATGAAGCTCGCGAACTCGCAGCCGGACGCAAGATCTTCTTGACCGGGAGTGTGCGAAATAGCTGGAAAGAAAATCTCGATGCCATGAATCTCGTCATGCGCGTCCGCGTTCCGGACGATGTCGCTCGCAACATTGAATCCCATCAGTGGCCGAAGCGCATCGAATCGATCGAGACCCTCGAGGCGTTTTCGGCTCCCTCTCCTCGTTCGTCACCATGAAACCATCCCCCCCTCGCCGTCCGTCGTCCCCCTCACCGCCCTCGCATTGGACCGATCGGCTGCGGGGTCATGCCTATACGCTCGCCCCCAAGGTCGAACACTGGCTGTCGCCGACGGTTGCACCGCCGAGTACCGAATGGCGCCAGACGCTCGAGTCGGAGGGCATCTCCGGACCCGTTCGGGTGACGGGACGGTACAGCCAGGTGCCGTCGTCGCGCACGTTGGTGATACTCATCCACGGTCTGGGGGGATGTGCCGACAGTGACTACTGTCGCCGAACGGCTCGCCAGCTCCACGATGCTGGGTATTCGTCGCTTCGACTCTCGATGCGGGGGGCCGAGCGCAACGGGGACGACATCTACCACGCCGCGCTCACCGACGACATCCACACCGCCCTCCGCGCCCCCGCCTTCCAGTCGTACGAGCGCATCGCCCTGGTCGGTTTTTCACTCGGGGGGCATCTCGCCCTCCATGCGGGCATCGAGAGCGACGATCCCCGTCTGCGTACCGTGACGGCCATCTCGTCGCCCCTCGACCTCGCCGCCGGCCAACGGGCCCTCGACCATCCCCACAAATACCCGTATCGCGCATATGTCCTGCGCGAACTCCGGGCGATCTATCGGGCGGTGGCCGCACGCAACCGAGCTCCCACTCCCGTCGAGCAGGTCGATCGCGTTCGAACGCTTCGCGACTGGGATGCGTGCACGGTTGTCCCGCGATTCGGCTTCGGGGATGTCGACACCTACTATCGTCGGGCGAGCGTAGGGGGCGTCCTCGATCAGCTCGAACGGCCCGCGCTGATGGTGGCGAGCCGCCTCGATCCCATGGTGCCTCCCGAGACAATCACCCCCTCGCTCCCCGAAGCGCCGGACTGTTTGGAGATGCGCTGGACTTCCCGCGGCGGACACGTCTACTTCCCCGGCGATCTAGACCTCGAATTCGGCCCTCGCTCGGGTCTGATCTCGCAGATACTTCACTGGTTCGAATCTCGAGCGTGACGGAGACGGATTTAGTCCGGTTCCAGAACAGACTCCAAAAAGAGATCGACGAGTCGATTGCTCTCCGGACTCGGGCGATGAAGAGCTTCGGCCCGCTCGCGCCGTTCTCGAGCGTCGAGTTCCCCGAGATCTTCGTAATTCTCGAGGTACTGGATGTATCGCTTCATGTTGTCGCGATCCGTCAGCTCCGGATGAAACTGCGTCGCAAAGATCGGCTCGTCGGGGAAGCGAACAGCCTGGACCGGACAGGCATCGCTCGAGGCCAGACGCACCAGTGAGTCGGGGAGTTCGACGACGCTGTCGTTGTGACCGAGTTGAGCGGGGAACGTATCGGGAAGCTGCCCGAAGAGGGGATCGCGTCGCCCATGATCGTTGAGGTGGATATCGAATGTCCCGATTTCGGCATACTTCTCCACCTTTTCGAGCTGGCCGCCCATGCTCTTGACGAGCGCATGAAATCCAAAACACGAGGCAAAGGTCGGGAGTCGCGCCTCGACAACGGCCTCCATCAGTTCGAGGAAAGCGTCGTGGCCCTCGAAGTTGGCCGATGCCACGGAAAAGCGCCCGCTGCCGCCGACAAACAAGACGTCGATACCGTCGAGCGACGACCGTGTCGGAGGTTCTTCGAGCACATTGAGCCGCTGGAAGTCATCGGCGGTCAGATAGCTAGAGCGGCGCACAAATGATTGAAACTCCTTGTCCAGCGACGGATCGTTGGATTCGCGAGCCTGCACGAGAAGAGCTTGACAGGAGATGGACTGGTTCGAGGGCCAATCACGTACCGTATCGATATCGGAGGTCATAGAGAGCGTCCCCATGGCAAGAGCAGTATTGAACCTCTCCCCACCGCGATTCAAGATGGCATGAATCTTCGTCAAATTCCAGTATCACTCGACCGTCTGGAGGCGATAGTGACGGAGCCTCGGGCCCCGACGATGCTCTTCGAAGGCTCGAGCGTCCATATGTTCAGGGAGAGAAGAACCGGAGGCCCCGGCGCCCGCCCCCGCGAGGAGACTCGTTTCCCTTCCGGTTGTAAGGTTGGAGACGAGTTCCGACCTGAACAACTTGCGCGTGGCAATCGAAGCTCATTTGTCCACGTCGTCACGGCTCTTTCTCCGGGCCCTCGGGTTCGGGGAGCGATCTGGAACCGAGCAGTTGCTCATTCGCTGTAGAGCCGATGCCGTCTGGCCGCACAATGCTCGCATTCTTCGACGGCCGTATGATGACTTTGCTCCGCCCGTTCCCGGCGACGTTGGAGGAGGGGGGCAGTCTCTCTGACGCTCCTCGTCTTCGGGAGGTCGGGACGTATTATTCGCGGGACGAAGACGGCTCGAGAAATCGCTCGAGCGCCATACGTATCTGAGGGAGCCCGTATCCCGAATCCACCCAGATGGGACGGGGCTCGGCATCACTGCAGGCCTTCTCGACGGCCGCAGACGCTTCATGATCGATATAATTCCGGAGAATGAACACCAGCTCGATCGCTCCCTCGCGAATGCGACGGGTCAGCGACGGAATCTGTTGCATCTCACCCGTATGCCAATCGAGCTCCTCGAACTGGAAGGCGCGTTCGATGTGCGCTCGAGCCTCGGGACGCCGGTTGCCTCCGACGATGACGGCGCGCATCCCGGCGACGCGCTCACGCAGTGGCCAGTCCTCGGGCAGTTCGTCGATCTCATCCTCCGAGCCCGAGCGCTGGCGGCTGCGGCGATGGCCCGATGAAGCGACAGATGGTCGGGGCGCGTCTCGTCCCTCGTCGTCGTTGATCTCTTCGTCTGCTTCGGATGGACCAGTGAGCGGCCGGGCTTGTTGGGTGCGGGGGGGCGACCCCGAAAAATCGTCGGCCGAAGACTCGTCGGTATGGGACGGGGAGGGCGGCACCGGCGAATCGACACTCGTCTCGTCTCGGTCCTCTTCTGGCGCCTCGGAGGGGGGGACCTCGGCAGGGACACGCTCGCTCTCCTCCAGATCGAGAGACGCTCGCTGTCGACCCTCGGGCGAGACGACATCCAGTGTGCCCCCGGCCCGCAACCAGTCGACCACGAGGCGAGCGAGTCGATCGCGATGCCGATCACGAGCCTCCAGGACTTCCTGCCAGAGTTCGTCCTGCCGGGGCGAGGGCTTCGAGGAGCCGGTGAGACGACGGCTTAGCACGGCGAGGGCCGCCTCGAACGCATCGAGTCGTTCGAGACACTGCTTCAAATCGCTGGGAAGGGTTTCGACGTCAGATTCGAGGGCTGAGAGTCGCGAACGAACTTGCTCGAGAAGCTCGTCGTCTTTCTCTGGCGCAGCATCGTACGGATCGTCACTCGAGTCGTTCATCGTAATACTCGTGTGATCGGCGAACAGACGGGCACCGACGTCTCGTGCCTCGAGGGTGAGTGTACCGATAGGGGAAGAAGACAAAAGGAAGTGCAACTCTTCGCGAATGTCATATGTGCACGTCACCCTGACAACGCTACCATTCTACGGTTCGAGACCATCCATTTCAACGTCGACCTCCTCGATGAATCCCATCGTCAGCCGTAGGGCCAACTCCTAGTGGGCAGATCGCCTCACGTCTTCCGACAGGGAGTGATTCGGCGACATGCCGGCGAGGCCGCTCACGTCACAGACGCACAGAGGGGCTCTGAAAGGTGCGACGCCGTGACGAGTCTCCCATGGGTCGTGATGGTAAACGCTGTTTTCATCGACCTGCATCGATGGGCGCCTCGAGAGCCGCCAAAGGCGGCGACAGCATCGAGCTCCCGGGGGGAGCCCGGGGCTCAAAGGGGGGGATGCTCCTCTAGCCGAGCCCCGAATGGGGCGGAGGCAAGGGCGATGTGACTCATATGTTTGGCTCGTTGGGATGAAATGGTGCTTACTCCTTCTCGGTGTCGACGTGAGCGGTCGAAAAGCGTGTTTGACTCGATACTGACCCGGGAAAGCCATCGGCCATCTCCCCCTGCAAAGATCGTGATCGACGCGAGTGACGCAACATCTACGCCGTTTCCGCCGACGATCATGTATGAGGGGGCTCGGGGACTCGAGCCCCCGAACGAGCCCCGGACGTGATCACTCAGCAAGGGAGAGCCCATGGAGGAAGACGCATCGGAGGCATCGACGCTGACCATCGGCGAACGGGGAGAATCCGTCGCCGAAGCGTATCTTCGCGAACAGGGATGGTCGATTCGAGCCACGAATTACGAGACGCAGCGGGGAGAGATCGACCTCGTCGCCGAGACCACCGAACCATTGGGCGACCGTACCGTCGAGATGATCGTCTTCGTCGAGGTCAAGGCGCGTTCCCGGTCGGGAGCCATTCTGCCCGAATCGGCGGTGACCGCCGACAAGCGTCACACGTTGACGTACATGGCGAATCGTTATCTCAGCGAACACGCGGAGAGCGACGTGTCGGCGCGATTCGATGTCATCACGGTCGTTTTCGAAGGCGACACGCCGGATATTCACCACTATTCATCTGCTTTCGACGCCTCTGGGCGCATTAATTGATCGTTTGAGTTAGGATGTTTGCGAAAGCGACTCGTCATTCGCTATAGTGGAGAGCGCCATGTCAATGGCACTGCCACAATATCATGTTGGATAGGTTGGGGATGCCAGATACGTGAAGTCGGCGCTGCTCCGGGAGTTGTATCTCGGAGGGTGCTCGGGGTGAACCACGTGTTGACCTCGGTGAATGAAGAATAGTCATGGAGCATCGAATGCCGTATTTTGCATGTCGCCTCTCGCGATCTCCGGTCGCCGTGCTCTCGACGGGGCTGGGACTCGCGCTGCTCCTCTCGATCGTTGGTTGCAGTGAGGACGTCACGGACGCATCGAATTCAAACGAACCCAATTGCCCTGAAGACGAAACCTACAGTACCGAATTCGAACGTTGCGAACGCACGCCTCGCCAGGCCCCGGGAAACTGGACGCATTCCCCTGATTCTTCGTCATCCGATTCCTCCGAGAATACCTCCACCGATACGACCTCGACCTCTTCGGATACGCATTCGTCGGCGGAGGTCGATGTAGCCTCGAGGCGAGATATCTCGGACGATCCCTCGCCTTCGCGAGACGTTTCGGCCTCCGATGTCGATACCGATCCTCCGGATTACGACCGAGACGGCGATGGCAAACGCAATCGCTTCGACAACTGTCCCGACACGCCCAATCCCCCTCAACGAGATACCGATGGTGACGGCATCGGTGATGCCTGTGACAACTGCCCGAATGCGGCCAACCTCGACCAAAAAGACGAGGACGACAACGGGGTGGGGGACGTCTGTGACGATCAGGAGAACACATCGGGATACGATCCGAGTCGCGACCGTGACGACGACGGGGTCCCGGATGTCGATGACAACTGTCCGAATACCGCCAATTCCGATCAGAAAGACAGCGACGACGATGGGGTTGGCGATACCTGCGACAACTGTCCCGACGTCGACAATCCCCAGCAGACGGATTCCAACGGCAATGGCACGGGAGATGCGTGTGCCCCTCAGCCCACGGGACCGACGTGTGGTACACAGACGGCGAGTTTCCAGGGAGTGGCGCCGAACATCTACATGCTGCTCGACATCTCGGGGTCGATGCACGGCCAGCCTCTGAACAGTGCGCGACAGGGGCTCGATGCGATCGCTCAGTCACTGGCTTCGAACGTACGATTGGGCTTCGGGGCCTATCCGGTCGGCGACCTCTGCGGGGCCGAACAATATCTGGCAATGGGTTCCCATACGCCGTCGGACCTGCAGCAAGCGCATCAACCGCTCCGCGCCAGTGGAGGCACGCCGACAGGGGCGGCCCTGCACGAGGTGCGCAATCAAAACTGGCTCAACGATTCCAGCGACTCGCTCGACGATCAGCGTCCCAAGGTCGTCGTGCTGATCACCGACGGTACGCCCAACGCCTGCGAGGGCCTCCATCGTTCGACGGACGAGGCGGCTGCGCTTCACAATCAAGGCATCGATGTCTACGTGGTCGGATTCAAGTCGGACGCCAGTCCCACCATGCTCAACCGCATCGCCCGCGAGGGTGGGACCGATGCGCCGGGGTCCGATCGGTTCTACACCGCCAACAACTCTCAGGAACTCGTCAACTCTCTGCAGAACATCTCGGGTCAACTGGGCAGTTGTACCCTTCAGCTCGACAAGTCGCCGCCCGATCCCGACAAGCTCTGGGTCGAGATGGGCAACCAGTCGCTGCCCCGGGGCACGTCGTCGGGATTCACCTACGACGACAATACCGACACCATCACGCTGGGTTCCAAGGCGTGTGACCAGTTGAGTGGGCAGTCGACCGGTCAGACAAAGTCCCTGACCATCACGATGGGATGTGCCAGCGAGTGTCAACCCGAGGAAGAGGTCTGTGACTACCGCGACAACGACTGCGACGGAGAGGTCGACGAAGGATGCGATCAGTGCAGTGCAGAAGTTTGTGATGGTGAAGACAACGACTGCGATGGACTCGTCGACGAGGGGTGTTGGAAGTGTCGTGACAACGGCCAATCCTGCCGTAAGGACTGGGAGTGCTGTAATCGCAACTGCAGCGAGGGCACGTGTCGTCCGCAGTCGGAGGGAGGGGCGTGAGGCCGAATCGGTTCTCGCCATTTCACCGATCTCCGAGTTCTCGTCCGTATCATCCCGTCGAGAGCTCGGGGGCGCTGAGACGAGTCGAAGGGAGTCAGGCTATGCGATGTCTGCGACACGTCGATATTCCGACCGAGAGTTGTGCTCTCTCGAGCCGGTGTACCATCACGATGAGTTCGCGTTTTCTGGAGTGCCTCTGTACGTCTGTGACGTGAGCGGCCTCGCCGGCATGTCGCTTCAGCGACCCTGCTCGTGGGGGGGGGAGGCGAGGTCACGACGATCGACCTGCAATACGTTACCCATGCTTCCAATACGACCGCCCTACTCGGAGGGACCTCGAGATAGATGAGAGCTGCTCGGATATCGCAACCTTCCCATGCTCCCGACGCTCGAGAGCACATTGGCTTGATCACATGTCGGCCGGGATGTCCGGGCGTCGAGGGAAGGGGGCCCTCGAGCCCTCACGAATCGAGGGCGCAGAGCACATGAAGAGAGGAAAGAACTGGAAGCGAGAGGCGTTCGGGCCCGGGAGACGAGTTCGCCCCCGAGGCTCGCTCTCGGACGTCACCCACTGATACAGAGCGAGTAGCCGTTGCCAGTGGACTCACACACCTCGCTGCAGCATTCCGCGTCGCTCGAGCATCGATAATCCAATGGCGTACAGGAGGTCAGGGCACATTCGCCGCTGGTGCAGACGAGGGGCGAACAGCACTCGCTGTCACTGCCGCATCCGCGGCCCTCGTCTTTGCAGGTCGAGCCGTCGCCTCCGTTCGTGTCGGTCGAGCTCGTGTCGTTCCCCGAGCCCGCGTCCAAACCAGTGTCCGTCCCCGCATCGCTGCTCGGATCGGGGGCGGGACGGGGTTCGGGACAATCTTTTCCGGCTTGCAACACGGCGCGATCGTAATGGATCTCGACGTCGTTTTTCGCCCGGAGTTTCTCGACGTAGAGTCCGCCGTAGACACGCATCTTGTTTTGGGCGCGCACCGACCCCGGACGAGCATAGAAGAAGGCACCGACCTTGGCCTTGTTGCCGAGATAGACGCCCTGGGAGCCGCCGACGTAGGCGCGCATCGAAGCCGGATAGGCAAGCGATCCAAACTGAGCTTTGTTCATGAGGTTGACGTCTCCCTCGACGAAGAGATCGAGTTCGGCGCTTTTGGTGGGTTTGATGACGAAGTCGTTCTTGGAGTTGACCTCTCCTCCGATATAGAGGGCCGTCCGTCCCGTCACGACGATCGTCGTCTTGTATTGTGTGTCGATGTTCGAGAGGTAGTACTCGCCGCACGGCAGCTCGAGTCGCCGCTTGCCCCCGGGCTGATTCAGCGCCCCGGAATCGAGCCCGATGATCTGGTTGTCGTTGCTGCCCTGATCGTGCTGGTCGACGATGTCGCCGATGGGAATGCCGTTAGAGGACTGACAGCGCTTGCAGACCGTATCGACGTCGACGTCCTGGCGCTTGAGGGTCGCATAGTTGGTGGTCGAGTTGGTTATCGAGGCATTGCCGTCCAGATAGAGCGTCTGATTGAAGTTGATCGTCCCCTTGCCCCGGACGTTCCCTTCGAGGTAGGCATCGCCATTGACGTTGGTCGTATTGTCGAAGGTGACTGGCCCGCCGGAGTGGAGCTCCTGTTCGATCGTCATCTTGTTGGTCCCCTTGATGCCCCGAGAGGAATCGGTCCAGAGCGCCCCGTTGATCTCGGCCTCGTTGCCGATCTCGATGTAGCCGTTGGATCCGACGCCTCCGCCGAATCCGCCTTTTTGATAGGGAGCGCGGGTGCTGGTAAAGGCGTCGGTATAGAGTTTGTTTTTGAAGTCGGTGCGCTGACACGAACAGATGCCCCAGCGGAACGTCTTTTGGGCCACGTTGCCGAGACATTTGTCACCCCGGGTAGAAAAGCCAACCTCGATCGGAGGTCCGCCCCCTTTGCATTTCGACGGCGTCCCGCTCGTCGACACCTGAGTGACACAGCTCCCGTTGACACATCCTTGACCGGAGGGGCAAGTCCGACCGCACTGTCCACAGTTCTGGGCGTCGGTGTCGAGATCGACGCACGTCTGTCCACAGGGTTTGCGTCCCGTGAGACACTCGCTCTCACATTGACCAGCCGAGCAGACCTCCTGACTCGAGCAGGTGTTGCCGCAGTCCCCGCAGTTGTCGGGATCCGTATTGATCGGCACGCAGGAACCGTTGCATGACTTGTGATATCTAGGGCACTCGCAGGACCCGTTGATGCAGCGTTCCTTGCTGGAGCAGGTGACACCGCATCCGCCGCAGTGATTGCGGTTGGTGTACGTATCGACGCACGAGCCGTTGCAGGGGGTGAGATTGCCGCTGCAGGTCAGCGACGAACCCGTATCCGTCGAGGAGATGGTGTCGCGAGCGTCGACCATGCCCGTATCGGTGGCGCCGCCGGAGGTCGTATCCGACGACGAGCCGTCGCCCGAACTCGTATCATTGCCGGCGCCGCTGGAGGTCGTATCCGACGACGAGCCGTCGCCCGAACTCGTGTCGTTGCCGGCGCCGCCGGAGGTCGTATCCGACGACGAGCCGCCGCCCGAACTGGTGTCGTCGGCCGAGCCGCCGCTCGAGCTGGTATCGGTGGCGCCGCTCGATGTATCGGTCGCGCCGCCATCGCTCCGATTGGTCGAGCCGTCTTCGTTTATGTCTCCGTCGTTGGCGGGCTCTCCCCCGGCCCCCTCGGTATCGTCGTCGCTTCCGTCCGCAACGGTACGTCCGTCCGCCAATACGCCGGAGCCGTCGGATCGGCGGCTTCCGTCGGTCCGCGGACTCGAGGCCTCGTCGGGCGAGTTCTCCGAACCATCGACCGCCCCATTCGAGGCCGAGGCATCGCTGGCTTCTCCCTCCGATGGCATGCGAGAGGTCGATGCGTCGTTGCTACACCCTACCAGCGACGCAGATGAGACGAGCAAGAGGGCGACTACTCCGATGAGATAACGACGGGGTCGCATGATTCGCTCCCACGTGAAACACATATTTTTGAGGAGTGGAACTCCGTTACATGTATGCTAGCATCCGGCCGACACCGCCACAAATAAAATCGTTTTCGACGACAAGGGGGCGTGTTTATGTGAAAAAGCGAAACGAGCGGCGCCTCATGCAGTGCGAGGTTGGGGTGGAAGGGGACTCTCTGGTACGGATCGGTGTGAATGACGACGAGACAATCTCGCATCGAGCACACCGAATCCTCAACATCGGGAGAGAATCGTGAGAGAGGCGATGAGCGATCTGGTTTACGAGCAGCAGGACGCCATCTGTGAGGCGCTCGAAGCGCTCGACGACGATGGAGGATTTCAGACCGACACGTGGCAGCACGACGAGGGAGGCGGCGGACGGTCGCGGATCCTCGAGGAGGGAGACGTCTTCGAGAAGGGAGGCGTCAACGTCTCGGTGGTCGAGGGCGAGCTCAGTCCCGAGGCGGCCCGTCAGATGGGCGGAGGCGAAGGCGTCGAGGATCTCTCGTTCTGGGCGGCTGGATTGAGCCTCGTCATCCACCCGCGCACTCCGATGATCCCGACCTTCCACGCCAATTATCGATACTTCGAGCGCGGCGACGGGGAGGCCCCGGGGTCCTGGTGGTTCGGGGGCGGCTCGGATTTGACGCCGTACTATCTGTTCGAGGAGGACGCCGAGCACTTCCATGAGACGCTCCGGGAAGTCTGCGACGCCCACGACCCGGACTACTACCCGGAGTTCAAGGCGTGGTGTGACGACTACTTTTATCTCGATCACCGCGATGAGGCGCGCGGCGTGGGCGGGATCTTTTTCGACAATCTCAACGATGGCACCCCCGACGAGCTGTTCGATTTCATCTCCGATTGTGCCGAGTCGATCGTCCCCTCCTATCGGCCGATCGTCGAGCGCCGAATGGACGAGTCGTACTCGGAGCGACACCGGCGATGGCAAACCGTCCGACGGGGGCGCTACGTCGAGTTCAATCTCCTCTACGACCGCGGCACGAAGTTCGGATTGCGCTCCGGGGGACGTACCGAGAGCATTCTCATGTCGATGCCCCCCGAGGTGCGGTGGGAGTACGACCATCGTCCCGACTCGGAGAGTCCCGAGGCCGCACTGCTCGAGGTCCTGCGAGAACCTCGCGACTGGGCGTGAGCGTGACATGAATGGGGGAGCGACGCCCTGCCCCCCTGTCTCGGGCAGTCGTCACGGGCGACGTCGTCCCCGGACGAGGGTCCATTGGGCATTCGTCGAACGTGCCCGGCCGATGGAGGAGAGACGAGGAGACTCGGGCCTGAAAACCTCCGCGGAGAGGAAAGGGGGCCGGTCGAGTCGATCGAGTCGTGTTGACACACCCGTACGTGGTTTGTAGCGTCCCGATTCCGAATGTGTTCGAGTGGACGCCGCCTCGCCGCCCGTCGTCGGCACCGGCGAGTGTGAGCCGACACGCCAACCCTGCGAAGACCGATGTCTACGTTTGAACTCGAATTGGACGACATCCAGGCGAAGCCAGTCGAGGTCGATCTCGATCCGACCTCCGGCGAGGTGGAGAGTCTCTTCGAGCCCTTCGAAGACGACTACCACATTCTCACCGAACGCGAGTTCGCGATCGATCTCCAGGCGAGTCTCGACGGCACGACCGTCATGCTGTCGGGGCGCGTGACGGGGACGTTTGCGTTCGAGTGTGGGCGTTGCCTCGAGGAGCGCGAGTTCGAAGTCGTCTCGCCGCTTGAATTCACCGTCCTCTCGCGACACGACTGGAGCGATACGTACGAGGGTGAAGAGGAAATTGCGCTCGAGGAAAAGGACCTCGATACGTCGTACTACGAGGGCAATGTTGTCGACCTCCGCCCTCTCATTCGCGATGCGGTCATGATGGATCTGCCTGTCTGGCCGCAGTGCCCCGACGAGCTCCAAGACGAGTGCGACGCTGCTTACGAATCACACGTCGGAGACGAGACGCTCGACCAGCTCGAACACAACAGCGTCGATCTCCGATGGTGGCCCCTCCGCGATATCGAACTCGAGGAGAAAGACGACGCCCCCCCCGACGAGACATCCGAATCCGAATCATCATAACCCCGATATTGACTCGATTTCTCTCAGCCGGGAGGTTCCCCGATGGCTGTCCCCAAGCACAACGAATCGAAAGCCAAGACGCGATCGCGCCGCGCTCACAAAGACAAGCTGACCCCCCCCGAATTTCAGCGTTGCCCCGAATGCTGGGGCTTGAAGCGTCCTCACCGTGTCTGCCCCGAGTGCGGCTTTTACAAGACCAACAGCATGGACGAGGCTCAGCAGATCATCGAGGTCTGGGAGTACTGACATCCCTTCCTGTCATCGAGGCCCGCTCCCTTGCGGAGGGGGTCTTCCGTCCGTCATCGTCCGGGGAGGCTCCTCTTTCAGGAGTGAATCTTCGATGGCGGCTCCCTTGAGCTCGCTTCCGCCCCGTCTCCGTGTCATGCGCTGTCCATTCTGTGAGCACGACGACAGTCGAGTCGTCGATTCGCGGCTCTCGGGCGAGGGCGAACAGGTACGACGGCGCCGGGAGTGCCTCGACTGCAAGCAGCGTTTCACAACCTACGAGCGTGTCGAGGAGTTCTTTCCCCGAATCGTCAAAGCCGACGGTCATCGAGAAGACTACGACCGCGACAAACTCCGTCGGGGGATCGAACTGGCATGTGCCGAGCGTCCCATATCGCTCGAAGCGATCGAGTCGGTCGTCAACGCGGTCGAACACGAGCTGACAGAAATCGGAGCGCGCGAGGTCTCGAGCGAATGGCTGGGGTCGATCGTCACCGAACAACTCCGCAATCTCGATCCCATCGCCTACCTTCGATTCGCCAGCGTGTACCGGGAATTTAGCGATATCCAGGAATTTCTCGCCGAAATACGCGAACTCGAGGGGGGCGAGGACGACGACGAGACGATGTTGTTCTCGGATACATGAGTTCGGCCGAATGACTCGACAAAGGGGCTCGTCCCCACAGACGACGAGGTGAGGTTCGATGGTCTCCGAATCGGACGTGAATCGAGATGAGTCGTGGATGGCGCGTGCCATCGACGAGGCTCGTCGAGCGGAGGGGGATACGAGTCCCAACCCCCTGGTGGGATGTGTTATTACGCGCGGCGGCGAGCTGGAGGCGACCGGTTACCACCGACGGCCGGGAGACGATCACGCCGAGATCGATGCACTCGACAACCTCGAGGGTTCTCCGGGAGGGTGCGAATTATACGTCAACCTCGAACCTTGCTCTCATTACGGACGGACGCCTCCCTGTGTCGAGGCACTGATCGAAGCAGGGGTCGAACGGGTCGTCGTCGGCTGCATCGATCCCCACCCCCGCGTCGACGGAGATGGCGTCGACGCACTCCGCGAGGCGGGCATCCAGGTCGACGTCGGCGTCCTCGAAGACGAGGCTCGCCGTCTGAATCGGCCCTATATCAAGTACATCACTCGAGACGTGCCGTGGGTATCGGTCAAATACGCCATGAGTCTGGACGGCAACATTGCCACCCGGACGGGCGATTCGGCTTGGATCTCCAACGAAGCGTCGCGGCAACGCGTCCACGAGATGCGCGACCGGTGCGACGCCATTTTAGTGGGGACGGGAACGGTGCGCTCGGACGATCCTCGATTGACCGCTCGCATCGAGGGCGGCGACGATCCGCTCCGCGTCATTCTCGATGCTCGACTCGAGGGCTCATTGGACGAGACGGTCTATCGCCCCGACGGCCAGGGGGCCGATACCCTCGTCGTCACGAGTGAAGACGCCCCCTCGGAGGCTCGAGCCACGCTCCACGATCGCGGTGTCGAGACGATCGACGTTCCCACCGACTCACGGGGTTTCCTGGCGTGGCAGCCGCTCCTCGAGGCCCTCGCCGACCGAGAGATCGTACGGCTCTTCGTCGAAGGTGGGGGGACGGTTGTCGGTACGCTTCTCGACGACGAACACATCGATTGCGTGCACGCCTTCGTGGCCCCGAAACTCATCGGAGGCGAGGACGCCCCTGGTCCCGTACGAGGACTCGGCGCCGAGACGATGGATGAGGCCGTCGAGGCCCAGAACGTCGAACTCGAATCGATCGAGGGAGACGTGCTCGTCACGGCCACTTTCGACCATCGGTCCGAATCGAGCGATTGACCCTCCAGCAGTTGCACGCTCACAGTTGAAACGGGAATGCAATGTCGACCCGGGCGTTTACGCCCATAGGCGGCGCATCGGGTCGAGCCAACCGAAGCGTTCATACCATGTTCACAGGTATCGTTCGAGATACGGGGACGATCGAGACGCGAGAGCTCGACGACGACGGTGCCACCTTCGGCATCCGAACCTCGCTCGACCTCGAGACTTTCGAAATCGGCGAGAGTATCGCCGTCGATGGCGCCTGTCTGACGGTGACGGCGGTCGACGAGGCGCGATTTCAAGTCGATCTCAGCCCCGAGACGCTCGATCGCACGACGCTCGGCCACCATCGCGAAGGGGACGACGTCCACCTCGAACGAGCTCTCCAGGTCGGCGACCGACTCGGGGGCCACTTCGTACAGGGACACGTCGATGGCGTGGGTCGACTGACGG
>JAQCND010000115.1 GCA_028274765.1 Bradymonadaceae bacterium | reverse complement strand
TTCTGTCGGCGGCACGATCTGCCGCTCGATGCGCACGGACTGTCTCGATTGAGAGACTATCTGGACCTGCTCCAGCACTTCAACGACTCGATGAATTTGATCGGTCCGCTCGACGAAGCGTCGATCGTTCGAGAGCTCATCGTCGACAGCCTGACGCCAGCCGCCCTTTATCCGCCCTCTGGCACCATCCTCGACGTCGGGACGGGGGCGGGGCTTCCCGGCATCCCGCTGAAACTCCTCTACCCCGACCGTCCGCTCGTGCTCGTCGAGCCCCGCCGCAAGCGCACGACGTTTTTGAAGATCGCTCGCAATCGACTCGACCTCGACGAGGTGCGTCTGGAGCGCACGCGCATCGAGGATTTGCCCGACGAGCGATGCGACTACGTCGTCTCGAAGGCGTTTCGATCACCCACGGAGTGGCTCGAGATCGCCGAGCGGCGCCTCACCGACGATGGCGTCGTCGTCTGTATGACGAGCCGCGGGGCGAGTGACGGGGTTGAGGCGCACGCCCACGAACTCGAGCTCTCGATCGTCGCGAACGTCGACGATACCACTGAGCTCGGGGCAACGCCGGTTGAGCCACCGAGGCGTCTCTGCATCTTCAAACACTCGCCCCACTGATATCGACCGCTGGCGACATGTGTTCCGATCTAAGAAGTTGAATTGTGACCGGTCAGTCCGAGCGCGAGGAGAAGCGCCGACTCTCGAGCCCCCCTGCCGTCGAGAGCGATGGAGCAAGTGGCGACAACGCGATATTCCCGTCGCTCGCGACTCCACTGGATCCAGAGGAACGGCCGATGGATGACCGATTTAGCCGAGGACGAGTCGTACGGCTGTGTGCCCGGGACGAGGGATATACGTGCAGACAGCCGAAGCACCGAGAGGAGTCGTTGTCGACAAGGATGAGCTGAACCAGGTGCCACGGAAACAACTGGGGTGAGGTGAGAGTCTCCAGGAGATTGGAGTGAAGGGTTGAGATGTATGCCTTCTCCCCGCTCGACTCGTACGCTGGGTCACAGAAAGCGCGAAAGATGCGAGTGGAGGGCAATCGCATTCGAGCCACGTCTCTCCAGATATGAGCCGGCTGGGAGCCGGCGCTCCCAAAGGCAGTCGAGCTTCACGCCCGATGACGCCCCTTGGGAACGCCTTGATATGTCCGCGACATGCCTGTGTGTCTGTGACGTGAGCCCTCTTGTGCTGGCGATACGACGTACTCCGAAAAGAGCAAGGAGTGTCTTGTCGCGTCGTCGATACGTCTCATGCGATCGTTCTGGATGCGAGTGTCTCTTGGGTTGCTCAACCATTTGATGTACTCTAACTGTTAACAATATGAATACTTCACCATCCTCCTAGAGACTCAACCACTTCGACAATGATTGATTCGACGATCTCGCAATCACACGACCCGGATGTCTCGATATGTCAATGTGTTCTTGTCATGGGCGTGGGTTTGCTGGTGATAGCCAGTATCGGACTGGTACCCTCGTCGGCGATGGCCGAGGTTCCCAGCCAGCTCGAGCACCAGGGTCGGCTTCTCGACGACAGCGGCGAGCCCGTCACGGGCGAACACACGCTGACCTTCACGATTTACGATTCCGAGCAGGGAGATACCATTCTCTGGCAGGGACAAAAGACCGTCCAGATCGAAGACTCGGGGTTTTACTCGACTCGTCTCGGCGCCGACGACAACCCCCTCGAGCCCAGCGTCTTCGAGAGCGGAGACGCCTGGCTCGGCATTGCCGTCGACGGGGGCGATGAACTCGAGCCTCGCATGAAGCTCAATACGGTTCCTTACGCCTCGATTGCCTCTCGCGCCGAGGACGTGGCCGAAGGGGCCATCTCGTCCGACGATTTGAGCGACGATTTCGAGGTCGGCTCCGAGAACATCTCGCAGGTCGACTGGCAGAGTGTCTCCAACAAGCCCTCGGGGCTCGATGACGG
>JAQCND010000112.1 GCA_028274765.1 Bradymonadaceae bacterium | reverse complement strand
TGGCCCCCGGCCGACAGGTCCAATCGTCCCTCGCCGATGGTGACTTTCGGCCCCTTGGGCGGCGTCCAGCTCGCCTCCTCGCGGGGCGAGCGGGCTCGAAGGGCGACGTCGAAGGCACCATCGAATCCGGCCTCTCCTCGAGCACCGAGATGGAGGAGCGGACTCCGGAGGGCCAGTTCCTTCAACTGGATCCGACCGTCGGCGAGCGAGGCTCGAAGACGACTCCGCTCGATCTGGTAGGACTGGATGTCGCTGTCCCAGATTGCCAGGCCGAGTCGAGCTCGAGCCGTCTCGGGGTCGAATCCCTCGCCCTGCGCGGAGATGCCGGCGTTGATGGTGCCGCTGATGCCCTCGAGATCGACAATGCGGTGGGGCTGGAGCCGATCGAGCGCCACGGAAACACGATAGCCGGGGCGAGCATTGTCGGGATTGAAGCTCCCGCCGATCTCGATCGAACCGGCGTCGCCCGCCCGGAGCGTGGCACGGGCCAGGAGCTGTTCGGAATCGCCGCCGAGATCCGCCTCCAGATCGAGGGGCTGGAGGAGCTCGCGGCCGGGTATGAGCGCCGAGCCGAGCTCGGTGGGTACGTGGAGTCGTTCGAGTCGTCCCGAGGCGAGCTCGAGGCCAGTTGCCGACTCGCCCTGCTCGGCCTCCGGATCGAGGTGCAGGGTCGCTCGGAGCTTGTCGATCAGGGTGGATTCGTCGAGTTCGAGTTGTCCCAGACGCACGCCGAGTCGATCGGGGCGGGAATGGCCCGCCAGATTGTCGATTGTCAGCCGGAAGGGATTGGCGGCGGTGTTGGTGTCGAGCACGTCCATCCGAAGTCGCTCGATCTCTCCCTGGAGGTCGTCGGATCCCTTCATCTCGACGTTGGCGTCGATCTTCAGGCCCTCGATTGCCGCGGCCGAAGGTGTCTCGGTCAGCTCTCGCCCCTCGCGCCGGAAGGTCGATCGGAAAGTATGGAAATCGGGCGGTTCGCCCCCTTCGAAAGTCGCGTCGAGCGCCTCGATCAGTGCCTCGCGCCTCGCCACGTTGGGCCCGACTCCGGAGGGGGGAACGCGATCTTCGTAGACGATTGCTCCCTCGCGGAGTTGAATGCTCTCGACGTTCACCCCGAAGTTGCTCGGCTCATCGGCGGGAGGAGGCGGTTTTTCGTCGCTCGGCTCCGCGATTGCGGCGACGTTGAGAGTCCCGTCCTCGTATCGTCGGATCACCATGACCGGACTGTCGAGGGTCACCTCGCCGACATCCAGGCGTCCCCACATCAGCGAAAAGAGCGAGAATTCGACGTCGAGCTGTTCGAGACGGGCGAAAGGCTGTCCGCGTCCATCGTAGATCTGAACGTCTTCGACCGTCAGCGTCCGCAACAACGTGCCGCCGATGCCTCCGATCTCGAGGCGCCCGGCGATAGCCTCGTTGGTGCGGCTCACCACCTGGTCGCGGATCAGGTCTTTGGCGAACTGCGTCTGCAAAAAGAGGACGAGCCCCCCGACTAGGATCAGGAGTCCGACGGCCGTCCAGGCCGAATATCGGCCCGTCTTTCGGACGGTATCGTGCATGTACTCGAACGCCTCCGGTGGTGGCGATTAAAAGTTGGTTTCGACATGGGTTGCTTCTCGACCCAAGCCGGCGAGCCGCCGGCGCTCCACATTCCATCTCGACGTTTTGAAACGCACTCCAAACTGGAGGTCCGCCATTCTCGGATGCCCCGACGGGGAGGAGGCGTGATCCACTCGATTCTTCATGCCCCCCTCCCGAACATACTCTTTTCCTTCTCAACCCCTTCTGGAGTCACTCGTTCAGAATGGCGAAATTCTGGTCTAAAGCGACTGACCGATGCTGAGGATGAAGTTGTATCGCGACAGTCCCTGGGGCGCGAAGACGTTTTGAAACTGCGAGCTCGGCAACGTGTAGGCGAAATCGAAACGAATCGGCCCGACCGGTGTCACCCACCAGATGCCCGCACCCACTCCGGGGACGATCGCATCGACGAGGTCATCCGGCCCCACCGACGTCGGGCCACTATCTTTGCTGAGAAATTCGCCTTCGAGGACCGTCGCCGTATCGAGAAACGTCGCGCCCCAGAAATCGCCGACCCCGGCGAGGTTGGGGACGAGCCGGAAGCGAGTCTCGAAGGCGAGTTCGGCCTGAGTGAGCCCCCCGACTCGGGAGTTCTCCCGGTAGATCGTCAGATCGCGGTTGCCAAAGCTCCGCATGGAGTTCTTTCCCCCCGAGTAGAAGCGTTGAGTCGTCGGCACGCGCACGGTCTGGCGTCCCTTCTGGGGGAGGAGATTGTAGATGGCGCCGAACTGGGCGCGACTCGCCAGCACCCACTTGGTGCCGAGCGTAAACGGGATGTAGCCCTCGCCGGAGAGGATGAGCTTCAGAAATCGAAAGTCCCCGAACGGCGACTTGGTGGCCTCGGTGAGTGAGAACCCCGTGCGAAAGCCCCGCTCCGGATTGAGCGGGTTGTTCCGTCGATCGAACGAGATGCGTTGATCGAAAGCACCGAGCCGAAACTCGTCCTGGAAGTCGCGTCCCAGCGGGGTTCGCTCGGTCAGTTCGGGGTCGAATTCGTCGAAGTTGTAGTACGACAGTTGATAGCCCACCCCGATC
>JAQCND010000101.1 GCA_028274765.1 Bradymonadaceae bacterium | reverse complement strand
AAATGGCTCGGAAGCTTCGTGGGGTTCGTGCCCGCCGAATCACCCGAGTTCGTCATCGCTGTCATGATCGACGAACCCCAGGGTGAAACCTACGGTGGCATCGTCGCGGCGCCCGCCTTCCGCGAGATCGCCCGCAAGAGCCTCGCCATCCGAGGGGTCGTCCCACTCCCGCCCGAGAAGCGATTCGACTTCGCCGTCTCAGAGGAGGCGTCCGACGGTTCGGACGACTCGTCGTCGGCGCACGAGGAGACGACCGAGCGATCGACATCACAGTCGCATCGCGACGCGTCGGATCGACTCGACGTGGGACCGGATCGCGTCCCCGATCTCCGAGGCATGACGCTGCGACGCGCCGTCATGCAGGCCAGCAAACGGGGGATGTCGCCGCGCATCGAAGGCTGGGGACGCGTGGCCACGCAGACCCCCGCTCCCGGTACCCCGTTGAGTGAAGTCGACACGCTCGAACTCGTCCTGGAACCGGCTCAGCCGTCTCGTCACGCTCCAACTCCCGCGAAGGGCTCGGCGCCATGATACTCGAGACGCTCGTCGAACGAGTCCCGGAGGTAACGTGGGCTCGCCGACCCGTGTGCGGGGTCGAGATCGAGGCGATCGCGATCGATTCTCGCGATGTCAAGCCCGGCTCGCTCTTCGTGGCGCTCGAAGGGACGCACGCCGACGGACACGACTTCGTCGGCGATGCGCTCGAACGCGGGGCCGCAGCGATTCTGGTGCATCGGAACCGAGCCGATGCCATGCTCGCCGTCAGCGAAGGCCCCGTCCTGGTGGCCGATCGGACTCGGCACGCACTCGGTCCTCTCTCGGCGGTTTTTTTCGACCATCCCTCGCAATCACTCGAGATCGTCGGCATCACCGGCACGAACGGCAAGACCACCATCAGCCACATGCTCGAGCGTATTATCGAAGCCGCCGGCGAACGAGCGGGGGTCGTGGGGACGATTCAGCATCGCTGGGGCGATTGCATCGAGGACGGTCCCAACACGACCCCCGAGAGCCTGGAGCTGCAGCGCATCTGGCAGCGTATGGTCGAGGACGACGTCGATCGCGTCGCGCTGGAGGTCTCGAGCCACGGACTCGCTACCCATCGCATGCGAGGGACGATCGTCGATCGGGCGGTCTTTACGAATCTCACCCGCGATCACCTCGACTTCCACGGTGACATGGCGAGCTACCGGCGCGCCAAAGAACGCCTCTTTACGGAGGTGCTTCCCCGAAGCCGAGAGGCGGGTGTCGAGGCCGAAGCCGTGTTGAACCTCGACGATCCGGTCGGACGCGAGCTCGTGGGGCTCGTCGAGGAGCGGGCGATCCCCGTGACCTCGTACGGCCTCGAGCATGCCCCGTCAGACGTCTCGGGCACCATCGTCGAGGCGAGCCTCGAGGGGACGACGCTCGCCGTTGAGACGTCCGGAGGCGAGTCGTTTACCTTCGAGATGTCGCTGCTGGGGACGTACAACGCCGAAAACGCCCTCGCGGCGACGGCGACGGCCCTGTCGATAGGGATCGACTCCGAAGTCGTCCAGCAGGGGCTGACGGACATTGACGCGATCTCGGGTCGACTCGAGCGTATCGGATCACCGTCGACGGGCCCCCATGTCTACGTCGATTATGCTCACACGCCCGACGCCCTGGAGCGCGTCCTTCAGACTCTTCGCCCCCTGACACCCGGTCGACTCGTGGCCGTCTTCGGGTGTGGCGGCGATCGCGACCGCGACAAGCGTCCCGAAATGGGTCGCATTGCCGACGCAGTGGCCGATCGCATCTGGATCACGTCGGACAATCCCCGCACGGAAGATCCGGTGGCCATCATCGAGGATATCGTGGGTGGCCTGCCCGCGCTCGATTCCGTGACTTCCGACGAACACAGGGAGCGTCGCGTCGAACCCGAACGACATCGAGCCATCGAACGCGCGATCGACGAGGCGGTCCGTGACGACGTCGTGCTGATTGCCGGCAAGGGCCACGAGCAGTACCAGGAGATCGACGGCGAGCGCCACGACTTCGATGATGCCGAACGAGCGCGACAGGCGCTCGGGCGATACGCCCCCAGAAGAGACAAACCATGAGAGACTCGTGTCGATCGCGATACTGGATGTGATCCGATGAACGACAAACCCGACACCTCTCGACGCGGAGCTCCCCGTCGCATCACCCAGTGGGGGTGGGACGACATCGCCGGAGCCGTCGACGGTCGACTCGCCTCGTCGCCGGCGGCCGAATCCCCCGTCGGTGTGTCGACGGATACGCGCACCCTCGAGTTCGGGGAGTTGTTCGTGGCCCTACAGGGGCCAAACTTCGACGGACACGACTTCGTCAGCGAGGCCCGAGAGAAGGGGGCGTCTGGTGCGATCGTCGCGACGGGGGCCGATCTCGACGACGAGGAGACGACGTTCCCGCTGATTCGAGTCGACAATACACTCGAGGCCCTCCAGCAGTTGGGGGCGGCGCTCTGGCGAGAGGCCGACCGGGAGGGACTCTACACGGTGGCGATCACCGGCTCGAACGGCAAAACGACCACCAAAGAGCTCGCAGCCGCCCTTGCTTCTACGTGTGGGCGAGTCCACAAGACATCGGGCAATCTGAACAATCACATCGGCCTCCCGCTGACGCTCTGCGACCTCCCGGCCCATTGCGATCACCTCATCGTCGAAATGGGGGCCAACGCACCGGGCGAGATTGCCAAACTGATCGGGATGGCCCCCGGAGATGCCCGTGTCATCACGTCCATCGGCCTCGATCATCCCGAGGGGTTTGGGACGCTCGACGGCGTCCGGCGGGCCAAAGCCGAGATCGCCCATTCGGCCGACGAGGAGACCGCTCTGGTCGTGCCTGCCTCCGAGCGAGAGGCTGTTGTGCCTGCCAACTATCCCGGTGACGTCTGGACGTTCGGTCCCGAAGCGGAGGCTCGGGTCCGTATCTGCGAGTCGAGTGAGCTCCCGGGGGCGCTCGATGCCCAGCGCGTCACCCTCGAGTTCGAGGACGAGCGTTGGGAGCTTCGACTCGGTCTGCCCGGTCCGCACAATGCCTCGAATCTGGCGGCGGCCTCGGCGACGCTCCTGGCACGAGGCGCCTCGATCGAACCCGAGTCGTGGAGCGAGGCCCTTCGAGACATCGATCTTCCAGGGGGACGGTGGCGACGCCTCGATCTCGAGGGATTCCGTGTGGTCGACGACGCCTACAACGCCAATCCCGCCAGCGTGCGTGCTTCGCTGGATGCCTTCGTCGATCTCGACGTCGAGGATGCTCCTTCCCCGACCCGCATCGCCGTGCTGGGCGAGATGGACGAACTCGGCGACCGATCGGAGACACTCCACCGGAAGGTCGCCGGCGAGATGGCTGTACGCGACGCGCTGGATGCGCTCGTCTTCCAGGGGCCCCACGCCGAGATCATGGTCGAGCGGGCTCGGGAGGTCGACACCTCGCTCGACGTCCGTGCGCTTCAGACGCACGAGGCGATTGCCGACTGGATTGAACAGCGTCGTCCCGCCTTCGTCTGGCTGAAGGCCAGCCGGCGTGCCGAACTGGAATGCGTGGTGGACGTCCTCGAGCAGCGATACGCTCGTCAGGACTGACTTTCGACGACTCCGACCGACATGCTCTTCGAGCTCTTTTTCTATCTCAAAGATCAGTTCGGGCCTCTCAACGTCTTTCGGTACGTCAGCTTCCGAGTGTTGGCGGCCATGGGGACCGCGCTGATGATCTCGCTGCTAATGTACCCGTGGTTTATCGAGCGACTCCGCGGCGACGATGTCGGTCAGGTCGTTCGAGAGGATGGCCCGGAATCTCATCTCAGCAAGCAAGGGACGCCCACGATGGGGGGGGTGCTCATTCTCTTTTCGGTCGTGGTCTCGACCCTGCTCTGGGCTGATCTCCAGAACCCATACGTCGGCATGATCCTCGGGATCACGGTGCTCTTTGCCGTCGTCGGATTCATCGATGACTATCTGAAGATTCGCGAGCAATCTGCCGGCGGACTGTCGGGCACAGCGAGGATCCTCATCGAATTTGCGATCGCCTTGGGGGCGACGGCACTGCTCTTCTTTTCGGATGCCTTCGATTACTCGAATCAACTCTGTTTTCCGTTCGTCAGTACGGAGAAGTTTTATCCGGCGATTCCGCTCTGGCTGTACGTCCCTTTTGCCATGATCGTGATTGTCGGGACGGCCAACGCCGTCAATTTGACCGACGGGCTCGACGGGCTGGCCATCGGGCCGGTCATTGTCGCCGCCGGGACGTTTCTGGTGCTCACCTACAGTGCGGCGACGGAGCTTCACCTCCAGACGATCTCCGAGGGGGCGCGCCAGATCTACGAATTCGATCTGGCCAGTTACCTGAAAATCCCCAAGATTGAAGGAGCCCAGGAGCTGGCGATCTTCTGTGCCTCGATCATCGGGGCGGGGGTGGGGTTTTTGTGGTACAATACCTTCCCGGCCCAGATCTTCATGGGCGATGTCGGCAGCCTCTCGCTGGGAGGCGCGCTCGGGACGCTGGCCGTGATCACCAAACAGGAATTGCTCTCGATCATCGTCTTCGGCATTTTCCTGGTCGAGGCCGTCAGCGTGATCACCCAGACGTTGAGCTACAAGATGACGGGCGAGCGGGTCTTTGACATGGCTCCGTTGCACCATCACTTCGAGATGAAGGGATGGGCGGAGCCCAAGATCATCGTGCGATTCTGGATCATTGCGATCATGCTGAGTCTGATCGCCATGGCCTCTCTCAAGTTGCGGTGACGGGTTATGCAGAAGTGGTGGACGCATTGGTTCGGGGAGACGCGAGTCGATCGCGACTCGGAGCGCTGTCGACAATCTCCCTCGAGCTGGGATCGCTGGCTGCTTGGGACGGTGTTGAGCATGGTAGGCTTCGGGCTCGTGATGCTCTACTCGGCGAGTGCCGTGCAGGCGCACGGTGATCTCGGCAACCATCTGGCGCTGGTTCGTTCGCAGGCGATGCGGATCGGGATCGGGGTCGTCGTGATGATCGTGGCGATGAACATCGATTATCGATGGTATCGTCGCGGGGTCTATCCCATCCTCGGGGCTACGATCTTGTTGCTCGGGCTCGTGCTCGTACCGGGCATCGGAATCGTCGAGAACGGCGCGAGGCGATGGTTCCAGCTCGGCGGGGTCAGCGTGCAGCCGGCCGAGATCGCCAAGGTATCGGCCGTCATGTTCCTGGCGTACTCGATCAGCAAGAAGGGCCAGGAGAAAATGAAGCAGTTCACCTTCGGGTTCGTGCCCCACCTGATGGTCATCGGGCTGCTGGTTCTCCTGTTGATGGGCCAGCCCGACTTCGGCACCTCGCTGGTGTTGCTGACGATGATGGGCATCATGCTCTTCGTCAGCGGGGCGCGCGTGCTCTACCTGAGCGGGTTGACTGTCCTCGGAGCGGGGGCGGTCAGCTACCTGATCGTCAGCAGCCAGTACCGCATGGAGCGGATCTGGGCCTATCTCGATCCCTGGCGCTATCGACAGGGCATCGGCTATCAGATCAGTGAATCGCTGATCGCCATCGGTTCGGGGGGATTGACGGGCAAGGGGCTCGGCAATGGCAGTGGCAAGCTCGGGTACGTTCCCGAACTCGGCACGGACTTCATCGGTACGCTCGTGGCCGAAGAGCTGGGATTTCTGGGCATGATGGCCGTCGTGGGGCTGTTCGGACTCTTCGTGTGGCGGGGCTTTCGAATCGCTTACGCCGCTCGCGACGATTTCGGGCGCTATCTGGCGTTCGGACTGACCGTGTTGATTGCGCTGCAGGCTACCATCAACCTCTGTGTCGTGACGGGATTGCTGCCGACCAAGGGGATGACGCTCCCCTTCTTTAGCCTCGGGGGGAGTTCGATGGTCATGTCCCTGTTCGCCGTGGGCGTGTTGCTGAACATCTCCAGGGGCGATCCCGACTGGTGGGCCCTTCGGCGCGAGGAACGCAACCGACGTCACCGTCGAAGCTCGACATCGCATGAGGCGATGTCCTAACAGACGATGTGCGAGACATCACTTTCATAACGAGGGTCGAGATACGATGGGGCTTTCGAACATCTGGCAGCAACAGACCGACGACGAGTCGACGCGGGTCGTGATGGCCGGAGGCGGCACGGGAGGCCATCTCTTTCCCGGCATCGCTGTCGCCGAAGAGCTCGAGGCCCGCGATCCGACGATCGAGGTCCATTTCGTGGGCACCGAACGAGGAATCGAATCACGCATCATTCCCGAGACCTCGTTTCCTTTTCACGCCATGGATGTACCTCCCCTCAAGGGAGACGGCTGGCGCCGGTGGCTCGAAGGGGGCGTCCAGCTCCCTCGATCGGGATTTCAAGCCCTCTCGCTGTTGCGTCGACTCGGCCCCGGGTTGGTCGTCAGTCTCGGCGGATACGCCGCCGGCCCGCTGACGCTGGCGGCGTCGGTCTCGGGGAGCCCAACGGCGCTGATGGAGCAAAATGCCCATCCCGGGATGACCAATCGGGCCCTCGGCAACTTCGTCGATCGGGCATTCGTAGCGTTCGACGAGAGCTGCCAGTCGTTCGACGACACGCCCTGCGAGGTGGTCGGCAATCCCGTGCGCCGATCGATCCGCAAGGCCGCCGACAATCACGAATACGTGCCCTCCGACGACGGCGTCATCCGCGTTCTCGTCACAGGGGGAAGCGGGGGGGCTCAGAGCCTCAATCGCGAACTTCCCGAGGCGCTCTGTGCCCTCGGCGACGGGGCCGCTTCGCTGAAGGTGCGTCACCAGTACGGGGAAGGGCGCGGCGACGGGCTCGAGGAGGCCTACGAGTCCTTTGCCGGCGAGGTGACGTGTGTGGAGTTCATCGACGGTATGGCCGAAGCCTACGCATGGTGCGACCTGGTGATCTGTCGGGCCGGGGCCACGACGATCGCCGAGGTGTTGACCTTCGGCCTTCCGGCCATCTTCGTCCCGTCCCCGAACGTCACCGACGATCATCAGACACGCAATGCTCGCGAGGTCACCGAGGCGGGAGCGGGATTAATGCTCGAGGACGACCAGGTGGGTTCCCCGCGGTCGACTCGTCTCATCTCGGGGCTCGTCCAGAACCCCTCCTCGCTCACCAACATCGCCGCCAAGACCCGCCAGATGCGTCGGAACAACCCGGCCGAGGCCATCGCCGAGAGTCTACTCGGGGATCTGATCGAGCGCGTCGCCTGACCGGCGAACCGAGGTTCGATGGACCGGCCTCTCCACGAAAGTCCGATGCGAGCCCCGATAGATGGTACGAGATACACGTCTCCCACCTGTGGTCCCTCCGGCAGACCCGGGTGCGCCACCCGCCGATCGAGACCGGTCCGTTGCCCGAGGGAGACCCATGTTCCAGTTCGAACCGAGCGGTCGGGTGGTTTGCTCCTTCCACGCACCTGACAGCTCGCCGTTCCCCTCTCGTCTACGATCGTCGGCAGGGCGGGCGGACGTGCTGCGTCGATCGCCGAGACATGGTGTTCCTCTGGAGGACGATGTCTCGACAACATGACGATATCTGAAAACTATCGGATGATGGAGTGTTTCCATACGAGAGCTCGTCTCGGAGACGAACCGATGGATGGACGCCTGAGCCAATCCAGGGACGAAGAGGG
Source organism: Bradymonadaceae bacterium (assembly GCA_028274765.1). Classification (GTDB taxonomy): domain Bacteria; phylum Myxococcota_A; class Bradymonadia; order Bradymonadales; family Bradymonadaceae; genus CAJXPB01. Next base: position 9,887 of record JAQCND010000101.1, on the reverse strand, counting down.
TGTGAGAGAGGTGAGCCAACCGTCATCGCCGAGACTCGTATCAGACGAGACGCCCGTTTCAGACTCCCGACGAGGAGGGCACGAGTGTACCTACGCTTCCATGCCGCAGGACAATCGTATTAGACTGGGGGTTCGCCATTCTGAGCGAGTGTCTCCAGAAGGGCCCGAGCCCATGTGTGTTCGGATAAGCTTGTCCCCTTTGCTGCAGCGACGAAGATGGACCCGACAGGGTGGGAGCACTCGTCCAGCCCGAGGGCCATGGTCGTTAAATTTTTATTCGAGGGGTCGAATATATCACCCACGAGGCCGGCTGGGAGCCGGCGCTCCAGAAGGCGTCCCGATCTCACGATGTTCGTCTCTCCTTTGGAGCGCCAGCATCCCTGCTGGCCCGTCGCCGAGCGACCCATCAAAGCAGGGAGAGCGAAGTGACCACGAAATCCACTCGACTCATTTTTTAACCACCATTGCCCTCGGGATCTCGGGTGATGCACCTCACATATACAGGGGCTTGCCCCCTTGTCCGAACACGAATGGGCCCGAGCCAAACAATCCGTACGTGAATCGTCCCTCGCCCCCGGCGACCTCGTGTCGCCGGTGCACGAGTCTGGGAAGCCAGTCGCCGAGCCCGACATCCATCACCGACCCCGGCGCCCTCGTGTCGCCGGTGCACGAGTCTGGGGGATGCTCGCTTGTTCACACTTGTTGTCCTGCGGTACGAGGCTGAAGGGGTCTCGATGAGGGAACTCGTACGATTAAGCTCGACCAGGCTCGTTCCCCCGCAGCACGAGGCTGCGGGGGCCTCGCTCGTCCGTGTCGCTGTCGCGTTGTCGGATGGCGAACCCCCAGATCAGAGGTATGGCCAACAATTTTGAGGTTCGATCTCCGTCGCGTCGTGCTGCTTCACCCTCGAGGAAAGGGGCTGAAGCGATGGACCAGCAAAGGGATGGCGCTCTTAGAGAAGGCCAGAAGGTAGCGATAATGAGTGACCTCTGGAACGCCGGCTCCCAACCGGCTCGTGTCTGCGTGGGATGCCTGGTTGTGCGATCATCCTCTTCTTCCATGCCGTTCGATTTGTTTGCAGTTCCCGAGCGAGACTTTATGATTGGAGCGAATGAAGTGACGAGATGGTCCTTGCAGGTCCAGGATGCCCCATGAGGTCCGCTGATACACATCCCTCCTCGGACTCCGCCGAAACCATCCTCGAGGAGCGTCTCGACACCTCTCCCGACGATCTCGAGCTCCAGTTCGATGAATCGCTCGCCCGACACGCGAGCGTCCGCATCGGAGGGCCGGCTGCGATCTGGGCCGAAGTCGGCTCCGTAACTGCCCTCCAAGAGCTCGTCGAACTGGCCCGTCGACTGGACTGGCCCGTCGAGATCGTGGGGCTCGCCAGCAACGTCCTCTTTCCCGACCGAGGTATCGACGGATGCGTCATCCGTCTCGTCGACGAGCTCGCGGCGTGGTCGATCGAGGAGGTTCGCGACGACGAGGCTCGCGTGTACGTCGGCGGGGGCACCGTCAACGCCCATCTCGTTCGGGGGCTTCTGGACGAGGGATGGGTGGGCACCGAATTTTTGCACCTCGTGCCCGGGACGTTCGGCGGGGCGGTCGCGATGAATGCCGGAACGAAAGAAGCGGAACTCCGCTCGATTCTCCAAACCGCCGATCTACTAGTGCCTCGAGACGGAGAAGACGTTCAATTCGAACGTCACCGCGTCCCGGCCGGCGAACTCGAGCTTCGATACCGAGACGCCAACCTTCCGGAGGGCTCCCTCGTCGTCGGCGGGACGATCACCGTTCGTCGTGGCGACGTCGAGTCGGCTCGCGAACACATGGAGGCCGACCGCGAGCGCCGCGACGAAACGCAACCCTACAAACTGGCGAGCGTCGGTAGTACCTTCGCCAATCCCGACGATGGCTACGCCGGGGCCCTCATTGATGACGCGGGGCTGAAGGGGCATCGCATTGGCGGGGCGCGCATCAGCCCGACCCACGCCAATTTCTTCATCAACGAAGAGGACGCCTCGGCGGAGGACTTCCTCCGGCTCATGGCGCTCGCTCGATACCGCGTGCGCGAGCAGTTCGAGGTCGAACTGCGACCCGAAGTTCAATTTGTCGGATTCGATGGATACGTCCAACTGAACGCCTACGAGCAGGAGTTATGCTAGACGATATCGACACCAGCCGCTTCCAGGACCAGCACGTAGGCGTCCTCTACGGCGGAGCTTCCCCCGAACGTCCAGTGAGTCTCGAGACCGGTCAGGCGCTGGCGGACGCGCTGCGCTCGTCGGGCTACGACGTCACACTCTACGACGTGCCCGACGATCTCGACGCGGTCGTCGACGATCGCCCCGCCGCCGTTCTGCTGGCCCTCCACGGAGGAGCGGGCGAGAACGGGACAATTCAGGGGTTTCTCGAGACACTCGGCATTCCTTACAGCGGAAGCGGCGTCCTCGGCAGTGCGCTCGCGCTCGACAAAGGTCGTTCCCGCGTTCTGCTCCAAGACGCTGGGCTGATGGTCCCCGATGGAGAACGACTCGACTTCGAGGATGCCACACGCCCCCCGTCCGAGTGGGAGACATGGCTCTCGAGGCATTCGCTCGAGCTCCCGCTCGTCGTCAAACCCACCGACGGGGGGAGTAGCCAGAACGTCTCGATCTGTCGCACGTTCGAGGACCTCGCCGAGGCCACCGGCGCCATCGTCGGGGCGGCCTCCGAGGTCGATCCCACCTCGGCCGTCCTCCTCGAGGAGTATATCGAAGGTCGCGAGTACACGGCGGGATTCTTCGACGATACGTTTCTCGGGGCGCTCGAGGTGATCCCCGGCGAAGCCTTCTACAACTACGAAGCCAAATACGAATCGGACGAGACCGAGTATCACGTCGTCGAAGAGCCGAGCCTCCTGCAGCGCCTCGAAGCCGCCGGGGATCTCGCCCGCCGAACTCTGGGCGCCTCCGGCGTATTGCGCGTCGACTTCATCGCCGAAATCCAGGGGGATCCCGTGTTGTACGTCCTCGAGATCAACACCATTCCGGGGATGACCGAGACCAGTCTCGTCCCCAAACTCGCCGACGGACAGGGGGTCGGCTTCAAACGGTTTGCCGATCTGATGCTCTCGGCAGCCTCGTGTCGGCCTCAACTCGACTCGACCGTAACGTGAAGCCACCTCTGAGTGGGAGCACCATGTTTGGACGTCGACGCAACCGAAAGCGCCGCACGCTCGGCGAGCGGCTTCGATCGCTCTGGAACGGCTCGGTCGAGTGGGGACGCAACAAGGGGCCGTACGTACTTCTCATCCTCGTGGGACTACTTGTTCCCTGGCTATTGTTCGAGGGCTATCAGCGCCTCGCCTCGAGTTCCTATCTCGACGTCTCGAATGTCGACATCCAGGGGATCGAACGGGCCGATCGGAGCCGGCTCGCCCGGCATCTGCACCTGTTGAAGGGAGAAAATATCTTCCATCCTCCGCTCGAGCAGGCCCGCGAACAGATGAGCGCGAACCCTTGGATCGAGAGTGTCCGAGTCGAGCGCCGCTGGCCCGACCAACTGGTCGTCCGAGTCGATGAACACGAACCGGCCGCCATCCTGGCCACTGATCGACTCGCTTTCGTCGATCGCGAAGGGCGTGTCTTCAAGACGATCGAGGAGCATGCCGCAGCCGAGGAGCTGAAGGCACTTCCCATGATCAGCGGACTCTCGCGCCGCGATCTCCGAACAGAACATGGCCGGCGATTGTTCGAGGACGCACTCGAGGTCGTCGAAGTGTATCGCGAGATGGGATTGGCCGACGATCGACCGCTCAGCGACGTCCACGTCGATGCGGTGATGGGCATGACGCTCGTCACCCAGCCCCCCGTCACCGAGATCCGCCTGGGACGTCGCTACTATCGCACTCGGCTCGAACGCCTGCAGTCGCTTCGTGATTCGCTCGCCCGGCGCAAGGTCGAACCAGCTTACATCCTGCTCGATCAGCCGATGGCCCTCGATCGCGCCGTCGTCGGCCCCACTGTGCGAGACGAGCGCAGTCCGAGCGATCGGGGGGGTTGAAGTCGAGGGGGAGTCGATGAGATCGTGCAGGCGCGAATGACATAAGTTCGACGGACAGACTCGCGCCCCGCATCCGCGGACCTCGGGTCATATTTGAAGCGATGCACCTGTGATTGACAATATCCATACGTGTGCTGAAGCCAGGGTAAGAGATTGATGGCAGAGGAAGGAGACATCATCGCCGGGCTCGATCTCGGAACCAAGAAGGTCGCTTGTATCGTCGGTGAAGTGACCGGAGCCGGGATCGATATCATTGGAATTGGAAGTCAACCATCGGAGGGACTACGCAAAGGCGAGGTCATCAACGTCGACGACACCGTCCGAGCGATCCGACGGGCCGTCGAAGAGGCGGAGCTGATGGCCGGATGCGAGGTCAACACGGTCTACACGGGGCTCGCCGGCGGTGACATCAAGGGATTCAACTCGCGTGGCATCGTCGCTGTTCAGGGGAACGAGGTCGGGCGAGACGATCTCAAACGAGTCGTTGATGCGGCCCGGGCCGTCGCCATGCCCACCGACCGCGAGATCATTCACGTCATTCCCCAGGAGTACATCGTCGACGATCAGGAGAATATCAGTGAACCCCTCGGGATGACCGGCGTGCGGCTGGAGGCCAACGCCCACATCGTGACGGTCTCCGATACGAATCGACAGAACGTATTCAAGTGTGCCGAGGAATGCCACCTCAATGTCAAAAATGTGGTCCTCGAGCAGCTCGCCAGCGCCGAGGCCGTGCTCGAAGAGGACGAAAAAGAACTCGGCGTGGCGGTCATCGACATCGGCGGCGGCACGACCGATATCGCCATCTACGACGAGGGACGTCTGGTTCATACGACCGTCCTCTCCGTCGGAGGCAATCATCTGACCGAGGACATTGCCACCGGGCTCCGTACCCCGATGGAGGATGCCGAGCGCATTAAACAGAAATACGGGGTCGCTCTGATGAACAAAGTCGATCCCGAAGAGACCATCGAGGTGCCCTCGGTGGGGGGACGTCCGCCGCGCGTGCTGAGTCGACAGATCCTCAGTGAAATCATCGAACCCCGAGCCGAGGAAATTTTCGCTTACGTCCATCGCGAGATTGTCGAATCCGATCATCAGCACGATCTAGCTGGAGGGGCCGTCATCACGGGGGGGACCTCGATTCTCGAGAACATGCCCGAACTCGCTGAAGACGTCCTGGACCTGCCCGTGCGACGAGGCATCCCCAAAGACGTCGGCGGGCTCGTCGACGTCGTGCGCAATCCCAAATACGCCACGGGCGTCGGGCTCGTCCTACGAGGGGCACGACAACCCGAGCGTCCCATCTACGAGTCGCCCTCCAAGTCGATCTACACCCGTATTAAAGACTTTCTCCGCGCGATCTTCTAGCGGAGACATCGCTCCTCGGACATATGGTTCCCTCGGCTCGTTGGCCATCCGGTACTCGCCACGGGACCGTCTTCGTCGGCACTTTATCGGCAAACGGTCGTAAGTTCCGGGGATTTCGTCCGGCTGAAACCCCCTTTGAATGCCTTCCTCTCGCCCTCCTCCATTGGAGGCGACATGACGGGGACCGTGCTCGTCTTTCATGCGTGTGATGATGTATTTGAGACGATCGAAAGTCCCAGCTCTCCGTTTGTCGACCAACTCCCCCAAACAGCGATCGCCGAGTTCATTCGAATGGGGGCGCTTTCGAGACGACACATCGCCCTCGATCGAGGATTGCGGACGAGCATGGCCCTGAAATAACAGAGAGCTCCCTCGATCGTTGCGTGTTTTGACCGATATAATACGTACATCGATCACTTTCGACAAAGGGGTATTGTTCCCATCTCGACTCCATGATAAAATGATCCGACACGTGAACCCCGGTAGGAAATATTCGAAGTGACTCGGTTCGGGACGCAAGCAGAATCGGTAAGACGTTTCTCAGGGGGAATACCGGAAGCATCGGCAACACCGGCGGAAGTCGCTGTAGGTTTGAGAGTTTGAGGTAGGGATGCCAGGACGATGCTCGAATTCGATGAAGCCGAAGCACCGGAGTCGGCGCATATTAAAGTCGTTGGAGTCGGCGGGGGTGGGGGAAACGCGGTCAACACCATGATTACCGAAGAAGTGAATGGCGTCGATTTCATCGCCGCCAACACGGATCTTCAGGCCCTCGAGAACAACCTCGCCCAGAAAAAAATTCAGCTGGGGCAAAATCTGACGGAGGGGCTCGGAGCCGGCGCCGATCCGGAGATCGGTCGTGACTCGGCGCTCGAAGACAAGTCCCGCATCGCCGAGGCACTCGAGGGGGCCGACATGGTCTTTATCACCGCTGGCATGGGGGGAGGAACGGGGACGGGAGCGACACCCGTGATCGCCGATATTGCCCGCGATCTCGGCGCACTCACCGTCGGCGTGGTAACCAAACCCTTCAATTTCGAGGGCAAGAAGCGGTATCGGCAGGCTCAGCAGGGGATCGAACTGCTCGAGGACTGTGTCGACACGCTGATCACGATCCCCAACGAGCGTTTGCTGGCGATCTCCGGCGAAGAGACCCGTATCGTCGATGCCTTCAAGCGAGCTGATGAGGTACTGCTCCAGGCGGTTCAAGGGATTTCGGATCTGATCACGGTCGGTGGCATGGTCAACGTCGACTTCGCCGACGTCCGTACGATCATGGAAAACGATCACGGCCGAGCCCTGATGGGGACGGGCCGAGCCTCGGGTGAAGATCGCGCCCTCGAGGCGGCCGAGATGGCCGTCTCGTCCCCTCTGTTGGAGGATGTCTCCATCGAAGGCGCGACGGGCATTCTCCTGAACGTCACGGGCGGGATGAACATGCGCATCCACGAGGTCAACGAAGCAGCGCGCTTCATCGAGGAGGTCGCCGACTCCGATGCACATATCATCTACGGTCAGGTCATCGACGAGAGCATGCAGGACGAAATCCAGATGACCGTGATCGCCACCGGATTCGAGCGGAGCACTCGTGGCGACCGATCGGGAGATCGCGAGTCGACCCCATCCAGTCGCGGCCCTCGAGACGAGCGTCAGTCGTCGAACTCGACTCGGCGAGGCCGATTTTTACGGGGAGACGAGAGCGACGATCCGGTGCGCTCCGAACCGAACGAGTCGAACTCCCCCCAGACACAACGCGAAGTCGCCGAACGCGACGACGATCTCGATCAACATCAGGGCAATCGAGCCGACGACGACAGTCGCCACGAGTCGGACGAGTCGCGACAGGCCAGCCTCGTGCGATCCTCGGAGAGCGTCCAGCCCGCCAGCGGCGGCCTGAGTCCGAGTGAAGAAGAAGAAATGCAGGTTCCCACCTTTCTTCGCAACCGCAAGAATCAAGACAATTGACCGATATTTCCGAGCTTCCCGACTCTCTCGACGATGTCGCGGTCGTGCTGGTCGAACCCCAAGATGACATCAACATCGGCAACACGGTTCGAGCCTGTAAAAACTTCGGCATCTTCGATATCCGCCTGGTTCGCCCCGCTCAAGCCAATCCCGAACGGATCGCCATCAGTGCCCCGAAAGCTGGCGATCTCATCGAACGCGTCCAAAGGTTTGAGACTCTCTCCGAGGCCATTGCGGGTCGCTCGATGGTGATCGGCACGACAGCTCGCCAGCGGTCGGCCCGTCGCATCGTCACCGAGCCGCGCGGTGCGGCCGAAACTTCGATCAATGCCGTGCGCGAGGGCGGGTCGGTCGCCTATCTCTTTGGTCGCGAGGACTCGGGGCTCTCCAATGAAGCCCTCGATCGAACCGACTCCGTGGTGACGATTCCGACCAACCCGGCGTACACGTCGCTCAATCTGGGTCAGGCAGTCCTGTTGAATGTCTGGGAACTCTTTCGGGTGGCGGCCGATCCTCCCGTAGAGCGCCCGGACATCGAATGGGTCCGAGCGGAGCGCGAGCGCTCGCCCCCTGAGGCCGGCATGCGCGAGCGCATGTTCGAACAGGCCGAACGCGCCCTGAAGGCCCTGGACTTTTTCAAAACCGACGAGACCTGGAACATCATGCGAACGCTCCGCAGCATCTTCATGCGAGCGGGGCTCGACGATCGAGAGGTCTCGATCTGGCTGGGCATTTTTTCGGAGATCGAGTCGACCGTCCAGCGACTTCGAGTCGAGTCCAGTTCATCGTCGACTGAAACCGGCGAATCTGACGATCAGTTCGACTCGTAACGATAAGACACGCTGTAGCTCGGCGGGTCGAACAGAGAGGAGAGCGACGCGCTCGTTCCGATACGGAGCACCAGCGAATGCGAGCGATCGACCAGCCTCTCGATCAAGTATGTCGAATCGTCGGAGTGTTCGGCTCGTCGAAGTCGAGCGAGTCCCTCGGAGGTGCGCTCGAACAGCGTGACATCCAGAGGAGGAAGACTGGAGGTTGCCTCGAGCTGGAGTCGAAGCGTCGAGGCCAGAGGAGGAGCATCCAGCACGTACCAATCGACCTCCCATTCGTCTCGCCGTGGGCAGAAATATGTCTCCTCGCGCTGGCCCGGTTCGAGCTCGAAGGCATCCCCGAGGCTCGAGCGCATCTCGGATGCAGGACACTCGTAGTTCGCTTCCACCTCGTATCGAAGCGAGTATTCGGACAGCGTATTGCGCTCGGAATCGACCCGAATCCACCACGAGCCTTCAACCCCGAGACGCGGAATCTGGCGTGACGTGTTCGAGTCGATCGTGGCCCGCCCGCCGGAGGATGACAAGAGGGTAGCTCGGAGCCGAGGAGAAGAACCCTCGAACGTCACCGACAGATGCTGCTCCGATTGCAAGTCGCGCAGGACGTACCAGTCCTCGTCGCCACAGAGACGTTTGTTGCTAATCAGATGCTGAACGTCCGTGCGTGTCGACAGCTCGGTGGCCTCGGCGCGACGGTCGTTTTCCTCGAATGAATCGTCGTCGCAACGCCTCGGGGTGTCTCGCTCGATCTCGAGTTCGTAGTTGGCTGTGATGCCCTCCTGGCGTTCGGGAGTGTTTCGCAACACGGAGGGATGCGAGTCGATTCGCATGAATACGGTGCGCGACCGATCGGCCGTCCACTGGAGACGAGAGGCAAACGAGCGATCGAGATCGCTCCGCCGTCGTCCGGGCGTCTGCTGGTTGATGGCCAGTCGTCGTCCGCGTGCATTGAAGAGCGCCAGATCGAGGTCGTATCGAGCTGCATGTTCGAGTCGGAAGACGAGACGAGTCGCCGAGGCGACATCGAGTTCGAACCATTCGGTCCGTCCCGGACATAGTTCGAGTGACGTAAACGCGCCGATATCGAGGTCGGCTGCCGCCTCACGGGTGTAGTTGGGGGCGAAGAGATCGTCGCTACATCCCTCTCCGACACACTGCCCCGTCGCGCGATCGCAGACTCTCGGATCCGAACAATCCTCGTTCGAGCGACAGGGCGGAGCGCCGCAGTTGCCCTGTCGACAGACCTCGTCGGAACGACAGTCCCCGTCCTCCTGGCAAGGGGGTTCGATCTCGCAGACCGATCGCCCCCCCTGAGAGACACAGGCCTGTCCGTAGGGGCACTCCTGATTGGAGGTACATTCGGACAGACAAAGCCCCCTCGAACTGTCGGGCACGGGGCGACAGATCGTACCAGCCGGGCAATCGGGTTGTTCGAGGCGACAGCCGCGGCGGCACGTGTTGGACGAGTCGCAGACATAGCCGGCAGCACACGCCTCGTCGCGCTCACAGGGCTGGGGAATGCATTCGCCCGTCTCCTCGTTGCACGTTTCAGCCGGAGACGGGCACTGATCCCGCTGGCAGTTGGGCTCGGGTTGACAGAACCCGATCTGCGAATTGCAGATCTGGCCGGGGGGACAGTCCCGCTCGGGACATTGCCTCGATTCAGGGCGGCAG
>JAQCND010000099.1 GCA_028274765.1 Bradymonadaceae bacterium | reverse complement strand
AATCGAGGGAGGGCGTGCATGCATCAGCCAGGATTCGATCCGCGATCGGGGTGACGGAACGTCTCGCACGCCCCCCCGATCTTCGGGCGTGTACCCTCGAAAAAGATCACGAGACGGTGAGTAACGGTCGAGCGCACACGGGAAGTTGGCCCCTTCGAGACGACTCTCTCATCTTCACGTCGGTCGGTCGAGTGGCCCATCCATAGCATGGAGACTTATCTTTCTTCGCTGAAACTGTGACCGATGGAGTCAGGAGTCATCGATGTCCGACGAAACGTGCCCGGAATGCGGAGGAGCCATGGAGATCCCCTCCAGTCGATGGAGCAATATTGTCATTGTCGCTCTGGCGACGGCACTCATCGTCAACGGACTCGGATGGACCGCGGGACTCGTCGTCGCTTGCCTGGTTGCTGCCGTCGGATGGTGGTTTCGCGCTCCACATCCACCGCCACGATGTGTCGATTGTGGGTATGAGAGCGACCGAACTTGATGGCGTCCCCGTCATTTATTGAAACGTGATCTCCGGTTCGCTCCACCCCTCGGAGGTAAGCGTCACGTCGCATCGAAAGTCCCGCTCTCCCAGTCCCCCCGTCTCGACATGGGTCTCGAGATGGCATGTTCGACCGTCACAGGTTACCGCTTTGGGCGCGTAGACGGATGGGAATTGAGCGCCCGACGAGGAGGTGAGCGCGCGAAATACGCCGCGCTTGCAGACCACCAGTGCTCGATACTTGTTGGGGGCAGGGTCCGAAGCATCGGGCGATGGAGACGAGCCATCCGATGGCACGCCGGTATCTTCCGTTTCCGACGACCGGGGAGTCGAAGACGTTTGGGACTCGGAGCGCTCTCCGTCGCCTCCGTAGAGGAGCACGCCCACCCCCCCTAAACCGACGATTATTATGCTCACGGCAGTCCAGGGAGAGGCCAACCACGCACGGATGTTCATCGAAGCGGTAGAGAAGCAAAGAGAAACTGTGGAGTTGTCAATGAGAATCGAGCCCCATCGTACTGTACAACGTGTCACCGACGGAGGTCACGATGCAACAGCTTGGCGCGCGACGGTCGCCTCCGACGAGGTCGCTGGTCTTTCCCGTCGACGTCGCATGACGAGGTGCTTGGAGACGGATTGATGGATTTCCTACAGTTTCATTTCGCGCATCTTGACATACATATGTCTTCAAACGGGAGAGGCGAAACGATGCGTTGGATGGTACGATCTGTCATAGCCGTGGGTTGTATTGCAGTACTCGGAGGATGTGGAGGGAACTCGGGCGGAGACGATCCCGACAGAGGGATAGCCGACAGTGGGGACGACATGAATAGCCCCAGCGGAAATGGCGAGGGAGATACGGGAGTGGGGATGGAGGACTCCATCGATGGCTCGACCAACGGGGAGGAAGGAGGCGGAGATGTGGACATGGGAGGCGAGATGGAGAACTCCAACGACAGCAGTGAGCTGTGCCAGAAGGCTGTTGTAAACATGGATCGAGGGGACGACGGAACTATCGACTCCGTGATCACCCGAGAGTACGATGACAATGGCTATCTGGTGCGCGAAGAGACGGACGAGGATGACGATGGAGAAGCGGAGGGGGTGACCACCCGGGAATACCACAACAACGGTCGGCTGATTCGCAGCGAATGGGATCGAAACGCCGACGGTGAGCCCAATCAGATAAATACTTGGACGTACGATGACGACGGCCACCCCACACGCATGAAGCTGGAGACCAACATCGACGGAGAATCGAACGAAATCACTGCCTGGGAGTACGACGACGATGGCCATCGAGTGCGTGAGGAGTATGATGACGATGCCGACGGAGAGATCGACGAAGTGAGCACCTGGGAGTACAATGACAGCGGTCGTCCGGTGCGTGAGAACACAGACCTCGACGTCGATGGGGACATCGAAGAAGTGAGAGTTTGGACGTACAACGGTAACGGTCGTCCGGTGCGCGAAGAGTTCAACGAGGGAGCCGACGGGCAGGTGGACGACGTGACCACCTGGACGTACAACGACGACGGCCAGCCGGTGCGCCGGGAGGTCGATCGAGGGGCCGATGGAGAGGTAAATGAGGTGCGAATCTTAGATTACGACGGCAGCGGCAACCTCGTGCGCCTAGAATCGAAGGATGGAGAGACCACCTTCTTGGCGGCCACTCTCGAATACTCTCCCTCCGGATGTACCGATCCCATGAAGCCTTATTACGAGGATCTCATTCCGGGCCCTCTTGGCCCCACCGTCCTCTGAGTCATCTCGTCCCGTCGAGATACCGTCCCCTCGGCATCGAGTCGAGATCGAGGACGAACAGCTGTGTTACCCGTCAGTCCAGGACCCCCGAGGGATCGCTTCGAGGACGTCGTCGAGACTCGGATACGTGGTAAACACCGCTCAGCCGTCCTCAGGAGAGGGCTTCCAAGGCCTCGCGGTGTCGTTCGCCGCACTCGTCGGCGAATCGCTGGCACGCCGAGCTGATGTCGGACGATGTGTCTGCCTCCTCGGACGACTCCTGGATATCTTCTGGAGTTCGAGACTGTTCCCCCGTCGGCATCGTCTCGAGGTTGAATGTGAGGATTCGTCGACACGATCGCCTCCTGTGTCGAAGGTGTACTCACCTAGCGTAATGATCGAGTATTGTCCTTCCATCCCCCAGGATAAACCAATCGGGATGCATCCAAACAGAATTCAAATGCTCATAGCGGGGCGATCGCATTAGAGCTCGATCCAACGTATGATCTCGCCGGGGATCCCGATGAATTGGCGTTCCTCGACGCATCGCTCGCTCTCGATCGCGAGTGCGCTGCGATGCCAGGCCGGCCGGGAGCCCACGTCTACGAAGCATCAAGGCGCTCCGGGACCTTCGTCCCCCTTTAGAGCGCCTTTATATTTTTGAAATGCCTGTGCGTCTGTGACGTGAGCAGCTTGCTGGCACGTCGACGAGCGACCCCTCGGAGCGAGGGGATCGAGTCGACTACGAGGGGGCAAGACATTCAAATACGATCGCCCTGATGCTCATAGGGCGGACCTCGAGATGGACCCGAGAGAGTCGTCGAGGTACTGGGCCGTCCGACGGAATGATCGGCAAACCTTTGGGATACAAGGTATTTGTCGAGCACGCCCGGTAGGATTCGAACCTACGACCGTCGGATTAGAAGTCCGATGCTCTATCCGGACTGAGCTACGGGCGCTTGCAAGTCGGGGTGCCCGGATTCGAACCGGGGACCTCCTGCACCCAAAGCAGGCGCGCTACCATGCTGCGCTACACCCCGTTCGACCGCGTCGATAGCATACGATTCGGCATAAACCCAAGGGGGATTTCGCTCGCGACCGGGGTCATCGCCCAAGCATTCGCCCCACGTAGACATGAGTCGGCGCTACAGGCGCACGCGTCCCGTTCCCCCGTCTCCACTCGTGTTCGGATAAGCGTACTGTCGCCCCATTCGGGGCTCGAATGGGAGAGGTCGCCTTCGGAGCTCGATGCTGCCGCCTTTATATTGGCTTGCCAATGTCCTTCGGGGGCTCGGAAGATGGCCGCTTTATCGGAGGACATATGCTCAAGCGAACACGCATGGGAGCATCCCATTCGCGTTCGGATAAGCGTACTGCTGCCCCTTTGGGGCTCGGATTGAGAGGATAGGCACGTCTCGATCTCCGGGCTCGCCCCCGGAGCTCGATGCTGCCGCCTTTACATTGGCCTGCCAATGTCCTTCGGGGGCTCGGAAGATGGCCGCTTTATCGGAGGACATATGCTCAAGCGAACACGCATGGGAGCATCCCTGGACGTCTCGAGGGGAGTTCCCGGCCGACACCTCGCTCAAGCAGCTCTTCGTCGAGGACGCAAGCAAGGGGATTGATGGAAGTTGGAGGTTGTCTGGCCCTCGAATGTGATGGTCCCGAGCTCGCTATCTAGAGTGGTCGGGAGAAACGGGGGCTCCGTACGTCAGGCATCGGCGCGTCGTCGATACATCCAGATGATCATGAAAACAATGGCACAGAAGAAGACGATCACCCACACGAAGCCGAGCCCATCCTGGAGTCCATTTTGGAGTAAACTGCGGAACCCGGCGTTGACGTATGCCAAGGCCAGCGCCCCGGCAGTGACGAGATGGGTCTCGACGTGGTCGAGGCCGAACCACTCACTCCACGTCGCCTCGAGGTACTTCTCTCGGTATCGGACCTCGGGGTCGACCGAGCCCTCGATCCACTTGGCCTCGTGTTGGGCAATACGTTCATGGAGATCCTCACCTTGAGCCTGATGGTGAGCGAGTCGACCTTTCAATTCCTCGATACTGTTGGCTGCGAAAATATCGGTAAGATAGGGAATGGAGATACCCGCAATGGTCCAACTGAGCTCGATCTCATCGATGGCGTCGCGAGCCTGAGATTCGAGTTCGTCTGCGACACGTTCACTCGCCGAGACTTCAACTTCAGCGGTCCCATCTCCGTACGTGACGAGCCCTTTGACGGCATTGTTCTCACGGTCGAACGGAGAATCGACCTCGGGAAAAAACTGTCGAATGCCCTGAACCCTCGCCTGCGCAGTTTGTTGGGGTTTGTGGATTCCTCCCCCGCCTCGAGTTACAGCGGCCGCCATCATGTAGGCCTGGGCCGCGAGGCGTTTGCCGCTGTTCGGGTCCGACTGGACGTTTCGGAACAAATCGCCGAGGGCCTCGAGCAAGATGGGAGAGCGAGAGCGTGCGCTTCCAAATCGGATCATGCCGAGTACCCCGCGAATCGCCTCCCAGCGCGTGCTCTCGTCGAGGGTGTATCGGATGCAGTCAGCCCCGTTGGAGTAGGTACACTCCGTCGAACGGCGCGTGCCGAGTTTTTTGGCGATATACGTGTGAAAACCGCCCGATTGGGCCTCCATCTCGAGCGATTTGATATTCAAAGGACGCGAGCCGGGGCCACCGGCCTCAATGACGTATTCGACGAGGAGTTTCTGGTATTGCTCTCGCCCGAAGTGGGCATCGGGATTGATCTCGAGGGCCTGCTCGATGTGTGTCAATCCCGTCTCGAACTCGTGATCGTGGATGTAGAACGTCCCGAGATTGGCGTGGTAGCGATATCGAGCCTGTGAGCGCTCTCGTTCGGAGAGGTCGGAGGTATCCTCCAGGACCCGTCGTTTGCGTTCCATCCACTGGAGAGCTCGGTGCGTATGACCGAGATGTTCGTAGCTGACCGCAATGTCGTCGAACGCCGACAGGTCGTGGGGATGCTCCTCGAGTCGCTTCTGGCGGTCCTGGATGCGCCACCGGTAGAAGCGGTCAGAGTGCTGAGGAAATCGGCCCGAGATCAGCTCGAGGGCCGAGGGGAATTCGGTGTGGTGGACCATGATCGCTTCGAATTCGCGGTCCCACACGCACGCCTCACCCTCGTCCGGTATGCATAGACTGACTCCGACGAGCAATACGACAAGCCACGGAATGGATGCACGCATCTCGAGCTCCTCGCCGTCGAGGATATGGACATCGGGCCTCCTCACAATGAACACATGATGTCACATGGCATGATTCCAACCCAAGAGCCCTCTGGTATGGGAGTGTAATCACGACCTGTGGGTCACTCGGGCTCCCCATGCATTCGTGTCAGGTGCATCCACTGGTATCGAGGGGAATTACTCCGCAGGAGGTTCGTCGGAGGCGCTCAGTCTCTCAGCACCCAACTCGAGTTCGTAGAGTTCACACACGTCGGGGAGGTCGTCGGCGAGGTCGTCCCAGTCGAGCTCGCGGTTGGAGGCGATCCACGAGAACTCGCCGCCTCCGGCCCCCGAAGGTTTGGCGACGGCCTCATGTGACCGGACGGCGTTGCGGAGTTGGCGATGCGTGTCGGTCACGATCGGGATCTCGGCGACGGTGCCGAGTCGCGCCATCGCCCGGTCGGCGGCTTCGAAGCCGTCGACGAGGGCCTCGGCGTCGCCGCGAGCGATGGCATCGAGGGCGGATTCGGCCTTGTTGGCGATCGACTGGAGCGTGCCGAGGGCCTCGCGGTCGTGATGCTGGAGGGCCCATTCGACCGATCCGATGAAATCGGTCGTCTTGGCCGATTCGCCGAGCCAGACGGCGCGGAGCTCGAGCGCATCGGGCAGCACGAGGCGTTCGAGTGAAAATTCGTCGACCTCCTCGGCCTCGTCCCGCGATTCGGGGGCGAGCAGTTCGGGAAAGGGGGCGACCGAGCCGCGCCGTCGATAGCCGAGGACGCCGCCAAACGTCGCGGCTGCGAGCCCGGCTCCACTCCCGCGTCCTCCCTGAAACGCTCGATGGGCGGCCTCGGCGTGCTGGAAGATGGTGGCGCGTGTCTCGTCGTTCAGCTCATCGGCCTCGTCGAGGAGAGCAGCTCCGGTCAGCGCCACTGCCGACGCCGCCGACGAGCCGAGGCCGAGCTTCTGCCCGTTCTCGTAGAAGGCACGGACGTCGGTCTCGAAGTGGTCAGGCGACCATCGATCACCGATGTCTTCGGCCAGTTCGTCGAGGACGGCGCGGGGGAAGGCATCGTCGAAATCGGCGCCCTCGATTTGGTACTCGGTCGCTTCGTCGCGACGCGTGGCGCGAATGCGGCGATCGATGGCCGCGACTACGCTCCATCCGCCGGCGAGGACGGCGTATTCGCCGAATAAAAACAGTTTGCCGGGTGCGTTGCAGGTGAGCATGAGTCACATTCCCTCGACGATGTGAGCCCCCGGGCCGAGCGAGGCTTCGTGCAGGTTGAGGACGTCGTCTCGGTCGGCGAGTAGCTGGATGACGTCGGATTCGGCCTCGGGCGTGCAGAAGACTTTGACGTGGGGCCCAGCATCGATGGTGAAAAAGAGATCGAGGCCGTTGCGTCGGGCCTCGCGGAGGCGGTGGATCAGCGAGACGGTGGCGCCGTTCCAGTAGAGAATGCCGGGATCGGCGGCCAGTGCGTCGGCGTGCATCCGGAGGCAGCTCGACTCAGCCACCTCGGCGAGCGCCTCGAAATCGCGTGATTCGACGGCGTCGCGGGCGGTCTCGAGGTCGCGCTCGACCGTCTCGATCCAGGCGTCGTGGTAGGGGGAGGTGCGCTCGGTGTGGAGCATGCCCTCGGTGGAGCCGATCTCCTTCTGGCCGGTGTCGGTCTCGGCGACGAGACAGCGCAGATCCCAGTGGTCGGGTGAGGCGATCGGCTCGGCGTAGGCGTCGGAGCCGTCCTCGGCGGTGCCGCGGTGCATCTCGACGAATCCGCCGAAGATGCTGCGGGCGGCCGAGCCCGAGCCCTGTCGGGCCAGTCGGGAGAGTTCGCGTCCCGACAGTTCGAGTCCGGCGGCGCGAGTGGCGGCGACGGCCAGGGCCGCAAAGCCCGAGGCCGACGAGGCGAGTCCGGCCCCGGTCGGGAAGTGGTTGTGGGTCTCGACGTGAGCGCCGCACTCGAGGTCGGCGCGCTCGCGCACCCGGTCGAGAAAAGACTCGACCCGATCGAGCTCGCGTCCGGAGGCGACCGGTCCGCCATCGAGGTGGAGGGTATCGTGCCCGCGATCCTCGAGAAATTCCACGGTCGTGCGGGTCTCGAGTTCCTCGAGCGTCACCGACAGGCTTCCGGTGGCCGGGAGGTTGAGGTCGATATGGCGCTTGCCCCAGTACTTGACGAGCGCGATGTTCGGGTGCGCGACAGCGGTGGATGGCATCGTATTCATAGTTGGTAACATGCAGCGGACCAGCCGCGATCTCGCCAGGCCTCGAGAACCGAGTGGTCGCCGTCGGGGAGGAGTGCACAGATACATCCGCCCCCGCCGGCGCCAGTGAGCTTGGCGCCTCGGGCCCCGGCCTCACGAGCCACGTGACAGGCCTCGTCGAGTTCGGAGGTGGTGACACCCAGCGAAGCGAGGGCGCCATGATTGATGTCCATCAGCTCGCCGATTCTCGCCTCGTCTCCCTCCCGGAGTGCCGCCGAGGCGGCGCGGGCGACATCGCCGATCAAAAGCTCGAGATGTTCGAACAGGTCGGGCTCGTGCTCACGGCGCCGGGCGACGTTCTCGACCATCTCACGGGTCGAGGCGGGCGGACCGGCCACGCAGATGCCCACCTCGAGGTCGGGGCTGTCGAGAGATGTCGCCTGGAGAGGATCGCTGTTGGTAAAAAAGTGCAGTCCGCCCTCGGTGGCGGCGAGTTGATCGATCCCCGAGGGATTGCCGTGAAAGACCGACTCCCCCGCCTCGACGCCGCGCTCGATGTGGTCGTCGGCTCCGGTCCAATCGGCCAGGGCTCGGGCGATGGCGACGCTGAAAGCGGCCGAACTGCCGAGTCCCACGCCGATGGGGAGATCGACCGTGACGGTCACTTCAACAGGACCATCGAGCCGGTCGTCGAACACCTCGCAGATGGCTCGAAAGGCGCGTTCGACCGTGTCGCGTTCCGTCTTCGAGGTCGGCTCGGACGACGGCTCTCGGGTGGCGTCGAAGGTGAGGGTCGACGTCTCGCTGGAGGTCGGACGAGCGACGGCTCGGGCCCCGTCGGGGAGCCCGGCGACGATGGCGGGCGCTCCGTAGACGACGGCGTGTTCGCCGAAGAGGATGAGTTTCCCGGCTCCCGTTCCTCGTCCCTCTGGCTCAGAGAGGTCGGTACTCATGAAGATGGTGGGCGCGAGAGGTATTGCGATGCAACGATCTCGTGTCTTCTATCACATCAATCCCGGTCCCATGCCCGTCTGGTTGATGTCGAGCTCGATCGCCTCCGGCAGGTCGTCGCCGTGGGTCTCGCAGTACTCGCGTGCTTCTTCGAAATCCGGCTCGTCCTCACAGCAGAGAATGACGTGTTCGAGGTGATCCGAGCGGGGGAGTTCCTCGGCGGTGATGCGAGCGAAGAGGTCGAGGAAATCCGGCATCGGGAAGTTCGCCAGGTCGACCCCGAGCGGAGGAAACGCGAGTTTCTCGACCTCCAGATCCTCGGCCAGATCGTAGGCGTTGAGGATGCAATCCGAGATCAGCCGCTTGTCGACGTCGTTGGGCCCCAGAATCGAGACGTGGATCAGGTTCTCGGCCGAGAGTTGACCGGCTTCGGTCTCGATGGCCCGCCCCGACTGCAGTCGATTCTTGGGCAGTTCACTCCGCTTCATGTGGAGCGTCTGCTGGATAAAGGGGCCGGCGCGGCGAGTGATGGCCTCGCCGATACCGCTCCCCAGGATCATCCCTGTGTTCGAGGGGTTGACGAGGGCGCCGTTGTCGAGCGGCAAGAGGGTGATATCCCCCTGCGTCAACGTGAGTTGTCGAGTCACCATGGATGTGCCTCGAGGTATGAGATCAGATGAAATCTACGTCCCATTCGATGATGTCTTCGAGTCGGCGCTCGTACTCGTCGCGCGGCATCTCGTAAGCGCCGAATTGTTCGAGGTGTGAATTGACCCACTGGATGTCGAAAAGCCCGAAGTCCCGGTCGTCGAGGCGGCGCGCTAGGTGGACCAGACAGATCTTGGAGGCGTCGGTCTCGCGGTAGAACATCGACTCGCCGGCAAAGAGGCCGCCGAGGGCGACTCCGTAGAGTCCGCCGACGAGTCTGTCTCCATCCCAGGCTTCGACCGAATGTGCGTATCCCAGCCGGTGGAGTTCGGTATAGGCTGCGATGATGCCCTCCGAAATCCAGGTGGTCTGATTGTCCTCCCCCCGAGGTTCGGCGCATCCACGGATAACCTCCTCGAACGCCGTATTGATCTCGATGGCGAAGGGCGCCTGTCGAACCGTCTGCGCCAGTCGGCTGGGACAATGAAAGTCTTCGATGGGCAGAAGTCCCCGAGGATCGGGAGCATACCAGTAGATTTCATTGTCTTCCAGCGGATGCGCCATCGGGAAGATCCCCTGGGCATAGCCCGCCAGCAACATATCGACCGTGGGTCGTTTCATCGGCTCCGTGGGCCTCCGAGTCGATTAGAGCTCGTCTCAACACGCTCGAACGGGGTGGGCGGCCGCGGCTGAGGCGGCGATGACAGCATCGCCGGCCCTCTACGATACCTTCGGTATCGCAGTCGGTTCGGCTCCTTGTCCTCGCACGCCCAGCTACGCCCTCGCTCCTCGCCGAGGTTCTGAAACCAGCTTTCATTCCCCCTGTCCGCGTGTGTATCCCGGCTCGCCGTCGAAATCGTAGAGGTGCTCGGTCTTGACCAGATCTAGACCGGCCTCGTCGATGTGCTCGAGCAACGACAGGACGTCGGCGACCTCGATCGGCTCGTCGGCCTCGAAGCGACACTGCCAATGATCGCTGACAAACGTCTCCGGGAGCCCATCGGGCCAGACTTTCATCCCTCGATTGGTGATGACCGTCAGCTCCAAAGAGTTGGTCTCGAGCTTCTGGAGCGTATCGCCGAGATCGTCCGGCGTGCCGCCGCGCCATTCGAGGAAGGCGTCGACGCCGACCAGCTCCTTGGTCTCGTCGCGTTCCGGAGGCACGCGAAACGCCGATTCGCTGTAGCTCGGCGTCTGGGTGGCCGGGTAGTCGACCGGATCGAACTGGTCGGGCGTCTGGCCGAGTCGAGCGATGACGGCGTCGGCGAAGGCTTCGGTGTCGGCGCGTTGGTCGCTGCGGGAATCGTCGTAAATGTCCGGCGTATGGACGCCATCCTCGAGCGTCGTCAACCAGGCGTTGCGGATGCGACTCGCCACATCATTTTGCCCGATGTGGTTGAGCATCAGGACGGCGCCGTGAAGTAGGCCGGAGGGGTTGGCGATCCCCTCGCCGGCGATGTCGGGGGCCGAACCGTGCAGGGCCTCGAACATTGCAAACTCGTCACCGATGTTGCCGGAGCCGCACAGGCCGACCGATCCCGTCAGCTCGGCCGTGATGTCCGAGATGATGTCACCGTAGAGGTTGGGCGCGACGATGACGTCGAAATCGTTGGGGTGGACGGCGACCTCCGCCATGCCGATGTCGACGATGCGGTGGTCGTGATCGATGTCGGGGTACTCGTCGGCGACCTCTTCGAAGACCTGGTGAAAGAGGCCGTCGGTCCGCTTGAGGATGTTGTCCTTGGTCATGCAGGTGACCAGATCCCGGTTCTGCTCCCGGGCGTATTCGAACGCAAAGCGAACGATCCGCTCGGTACCGGGCCGCGAGATGAACTTGAGGGCCGACTCGACCTCACCGGTCTGGCGGTATTCAATTCCGCTGTAGGAATCCTCCTCGTTTTCCCGGACGACAGTGACGTCCATGCCCGGAGCCGAAGTGGGAATGACGGGATCGAAGGCCACGCAGGGACGGACGTTGGCGTACAGTGAGAGCGTCTTGCGGATCGTGACGTTCAGGCTCTTGTAGCCGCCTCCCTGGGGCGTGGTGATCGGCGATTTCAGGAGGACACGCGTGTCGCGGAGCGTATCCCAGGCGTCGGGGGCGATACCAGAGGAGACGCCGCGCTCGTAGACGTTGCGTCCGGCCTCGATCGCTTCGATGTCGAGGCGAGCGTCGGCCGCATCCAGAATCTGTAGGGTGGCGTCCATGATTTCGGGGCCGATCCCGTCGCCCCGGGCGATACTGATAGGTGTCGGCGTGTCGTCGCTCATGTCAGTCGAATCCTCTTCGTGGCGTCAACATTCGTACAAGTGGTCGCATTTCTCTGGGTCGTCGGGCTTCTCCCCGGATGTCTGGGGCGAGACGGTATGCCTCGGACGCTCTCCACCGTATGCGACCCGTCACGATTCGTCCACATCGACGTTCGGGCCGACCATCTCGGCCGGATCGACCGCCTCGTCGAACTCTTCACCCGTCATGTATCCGAGTTCCACAACGGCCTCCCGGAGGGTCGTTCCCTCCTTGTGGGCCTTTTTGGCGACCTCGGCGGCCTTGTCGTAGCCGATGTGGGGGTTGAGCGCCGTGACGAGCATCAGGGACTTGTCGAGGTTCTCCTCGAGCTGGTCGAGGTTCGGCTCGATGCCGACGACGCACTTGTCGGTAAAGGAGACGCAGGCGTCGGCCAGAAGCCGAGCCGATTCCCAGACGGTATGGACGAGCAGAGGTTTGTAGACGTTGAGCTCGAAGTTGCCGCCGGCGGCCGCATAGCCGACCGTGGCGTCGTTGCCCATCACCTTCGCACACACCATGACGAGCGCTTCGCCCTGGGTCGGATTGATCTTGCCGGGCATGATCGACGACCCCGGTTCGTTGGCGGGGATGTCCAGCTCGCCGATGCCACATCGCGGGCCGCTCGACATCCATCGAATGTCGTTGCCAATCTTGTTGAGCGAGGTCGCGAGGGTCTCGAGCGCCCCGTGGGCCTCAGCGATCGGCTCCTTGCCCGCCAACTGGGCGAACTTGTTGGGCGCCGGCTCGAAGGGATGGCCGGTCTCGTCGCGGAGTGCCTGGCAGACGCGCTCGTCGAAGTCGGCGGGCGTATTCAGCCCCGTGCCGACAGCCGTCCCACCGATGGGGACCTCG
>JAQCND010000095.1 GCA_028274765.1 Bradymonadaceae bacterium | reverse complement strand
TCGCGCCGCTGTTCGACATATGCGTCGTCGTCTTCCTCCCGGTCTTCGTCATAGAGGATGGCTTTGGCACAGACCTCGTCGCCACTCTCGACATCCTCGGCTCGCACGATCTGATAGCTCCGTCCATCGGCGACGAGTTCGCGGAGGCGGTAGCGTTGGGCGTCAGGGGCGTCTCGTAGAAATGAAGGCTTGTCCGGCATGATGCGAGATCTCCTCGAGAGTCGAAGCCGTTGTCTCCGTTCGCTCGATTCGGTATGTCACGGGGCAAGGGGTCGCTGTCGTCGTATCGACTCGCGCACCGAGCGAACGAGACGTGTTCTCCAGTGTCACATCTCGATTGTCAAACGGGATATGCCTCTCGGGCGTCTCGAGCGCGTGGCTACTGGGATGTCTCGCTGTCGGGCTCGGCGTGCTCCTCCCGGCCACCGCCGACGCGCAATCGACGTGTCGGACATGGCGCGACGGCGGGACGCGGGTCGGAACGATCGAACACGAAGCCATCAACGAATCTTCCGGCCTGGCGCGGAGCGAGCGCCACCCCCACGTGCTCTGGACACACAACGATTCCGGCGGCCAAGCTCGTCTCTTCGCCGTCGACACTCGAAATGCCTCGCATCGCGGAGTCGTCCGGCTCGAGAGAACCGGAGCCGTCGACTGGGAGGATGCCGCGAAGGGACCGTGTCCGCCCTCGACGATCGACCGGGCGAACGAAGACGAGAACGCGTCGGCCGCCGATGCCGCCTCGTCGGGGGATACTTCGTCCGAGGAGAACGGTGACGACGCCCCGTCGAACGCCCGAACCTCGTCGGAGCACGACGGTGATGCCTCGTCGACAGACAACGACCGCGACGTGTCCTCCTCCCCTCGAGTCTCGTCGGCTGGCTCCCCTCCGACATGTCTGTACGTCGCGGACATCGGAGACAACGGAGCCAAGCGAGATCGGGTCGTCATTCTCGCCTTTCCCGAGCCCGACCTTCCGACCGACCCTAGCGAGCCCGTCGAGGTGCCGCGCTCGGCCGTGACGCCGATGCCTTTCATCTATCCCGATGGTCCGCGAGACGCCGAAACCCTGCTGGTCCATCCGTCGACCTCCGAGATGTACGTCGTTACCAAAACCAAGGAGGCCAACGCTCGCGTCTACCGCATCCCGCCCGAGGCGCGCTCCGCCGACCCCCCGCACGAGGCGGAGTTCGTCACCACGATGTCGCTCTCGCATCCAGTCGCCTACGGTCGCATGGCGACGGGGGGTGATATCTCACCGTCGGGGCAGGAGATGACCATTCGTTCGTACCTGTCGCTCTTCACGTTCTGCGTGCCCGAAGATGACGCCTTCGAGGCGATTTTCGATCGAGAGCCCCGCAAAGCTTCCCCCCGCCTGACCGTCCAGAGCGAGGCCCTCGCCTACGGCTCCGAGGGCGACATCCTCTGGACAACCAGCGAACGCCGGCCCGCTCCCTTGATTCGGATGCGCCCCCGCTCCGAGAAATCCTCGTCCGAATCGTCGGAATCGTCTGATGCCCCCTCGTCATCGAACGGCCACGGCGGACCATCTGATCGCCCCAAACGCGACGCCCTGTCGAAGACGCTGGAGTCGTTCGATTGCGGCTATGCCCCTGCCGGACCGGGCTTCGTGTGGCTGCCCCTCCTACTGACGCTCGGCTACTGGCGTCGTCGAGGGCGTGAGGCGTAGAGAGAATCCATCCTCTCGGGGGTCGAATTCATTCTCGAAAGCGGTAGAGGCCGCCGCGCATGCGGGAGGATTCAATCCAGTGGATGGCCTCCGGAGGTTGCAAGGCCTCGACCGTCTCGAACCGTTCGATCAGGGCCTGGAGCCGATCGAGATCGCCCCATCCTTCTGCAAACATCGGATACCAGACGGCGATCCGAGCCACCAAGTGGTCCACGAGGCGGTCAGCCGACGTCTCGTGGCCGAGAGACGAAGGCAGAGGGGCCTCGGAAGATGTCTGCCACACCACGAGAATGGGATTGAGGGGGAGGCGCGTCTCATGTACGCATCGGCCAGCGATCGGGCGGCGAATCGAGCTCGTTTGGTTCGTTCGACATGTTGCAACCGAAACGTATATTTGTCGACAGTTCCCAGGCCGGGTGTGAGCGGTCGCGCATGCCCCTGGCTCGAACGGGTTCGCCTCTGTAAGGACTTTCTATCGTCGCATCGGGTGCCATCCGCGGCTCCGAGTGGAGGTCCCCAAGCGGGGGGCGATCGTGCTGGCTGGAGGGTATCCCTCCATGGAGCCGGCTCGATGGCACCATGTCTCGAGGGTAGGTCACATGTCGTCGTTCCGGCTCAAGGTACCGGTCGATCATCGAATCTCACACGACCGAGAGTTCGCGTATGACACGTCTCACTTCATTGCGATGGCCTCTTCTGCTGTGCGTCGCCATGCTTTGGGGAGGCATGACGTCGATCGGATGCAAGCAAAACCCCAACTCTTCCTCGTCGGCAGACGAACAAGAGGAGACGTCAACCCGAGAAAAGCGTGGCTTCATGGCAGGCTCTCGGGCCGACAACATGACGGTCGCCATCGAATCGTTACCGAAATCATTTGCGCCGGCCCGGGCGGACGATCCCTTTGAGCGCCACGTGGTGTACAATCTCTTCGAGGGTCTGGTGATGCCCGCCTCCACGACCCGAGAGGCGGCTTCCCCCGCCGACCGTGTCCGGCCCGGCGTGGCTCAAAGCTGGGAGATCACCGACGAGGGACGCACGTATACGTTCAATCTCCGTCGCGAGGCGACTTGGTCCGACGGAAAGCCCATCAAGGCAAGTGATTTTCTGTACGCCTGGAAGCGTGCTCTCGATCCGGATCGCGAGGTCACGAACGCATACGTCCTCGATGTCATCGAGGGGGCCGAAGCGTATCGACGCGGCGAGACGGAGGACTGGAATACAGTCGGCCTCGAGACGCCCGACCCTTATACGCTCGTCGTCCACCTCGACGAACCGACGCCCCACTTCCTGGAGATGATGACACTCCCCGTGACATTTCCTCTGCCTCGCGCCTCCGTACAAAAACACGGCGACCAGTGGGCGCGTCCCGAACATGTGCAGACCAATGGAGCTTACGACGTCGCCGAGTACAGCCCGGATCGAGGAGAAGTCTTGCTCGAGGCTCGGTCGAGCTACTGGCAGTCGTCGGCCACCGACATCAAGGAGGCTGTCTTTCGCGCGATTTCCGACGACACGGAGGCCATCGAGGCGTATCGTCAGGGTGAGCTCCACTGGATTGCTGGAGACCTCTCGGTTCACGCTGTCTCGGAGGTTCGCGACCACGACGATCACGTGCGAGAACCTCTGCTCGGCACTGTCTACTTTCAGTTCAACCCGACCGACGGCGTCGCCACACATCAGCTCGAAGTACGGCGTGCCCTCACTCGCACGCTCAGCCGCGAGCGGATCGCACAGAACGTCTTCGACGACCTCGTCCAGGAAGCTGTCGGACTGGTGCCGCCCGAGATATCCAACTACGAGTCGTTTGCCGACCTCGAGTACGATGTCGAGTCCGCCCGGACCTCGCTCGAGGAAGCCAACCTATCTGAAAAGCCCCTGGAGCTGACTCTTCTGTATCGGCACACCCCCGACGGCGAGCGACTGGCCGGAGCCGTTCAGGAGATCTGGCACAACAATCTCGGTGTCGACATCCAGCCCGAGGAGGTCTCTCCCGAGAACTTTCGGGAGGCGCTTCGCGAGCAAAACTACGACATCGCACTTCGCAGCACGATCGCGCCCTACGCCGATCCGTCGGCCTTCTTGGCGCCACGCCACTTCCCCCTGGAGGGATGGCCCAACCGGGAATATCGCGAGATTTTTTCCGAGCTTCGAACCGTCTCTCAGATCGACAAGCGCACCAATCTCTTCCAGGAGGCCGAGGAATACCTCCTCGGGGCCGCCATCGCCACGCCCGTCTATCATCCGACCAGTCACATGCTCGTCGCCGAATCCCTCCAGGGGCTCGAGCCTCACAATCGCGGCCTCCATCTCCTCAAAGATCTGTCGTTCGACGAGACCGCAGCCTTTGACGGAGAGGACTCGAACGGTCGCAGTTCGAGCGACGACCCATGAGGGGGACCGTATCTTGGAGGGTAGAGGACACGCACACGGGGAGTATCTCTCACCGACCTGAAGAGATGGCGAGCCGGCGGATCGAGCGGTCATCCCCGCTCTCGAATCAGCAAATGCCCACGACGATTATTGGGCTGGCAGCCCAGGGTGATTGCATTTGACATACGTCCCCCGTACCTGGCGATCTGGGAGTCCACTTCCGAAGCGCGTACAGGGGCGCTTTCGGGAGGCGCCGAGGAGACACGAGGTTCACTCGACGCCTGGAGCGTCCCTGTGCGTCCGTGATGTAAGCCCCCTTGCTGGCATGTTGCTTCCGCGACTCTTTTGGGGAAGGGGCGAGGCGAGCACGGGGGAAGACCTGTCGACATTCGATGACCCTCGCTGGAGACCAGCGTGCCGTCTCGCGTTCCTCGCATGGAGCTCCGTCACGAACGCTCGAGAACCATCGAGTGGCCGAGACCACCGGCTGCACACATCGTCAACAGCCCCAGTTCCTCGTCGCGGCGCTCCATCTGGCCGGCCAGTTGGCCGAGCATGCGAGCACCGGTCGCGCCGAAGGGATGACCGACGGGGATCGAACCTCCGTTGACGTTGAAGTTGTCCATGTCGACCTCGCCGATCGCTCCATCGAGGCCGAGCTCGCGGCAGAGCTCGTCCGAGGGCCAGACCTCGAGATTGGCGAGCACCTGGGCGGCGAAGGCCTCGTGCATCTCGATGAGATCCATGTCGTCGAGCTCGACGCCACCCCGGGCGAGGGCCTTGGGCGTCGCCA
>JAQCND010000094.1 GCA_028274765.1 Bradymonadaceae bacterium | reverse complement strand
GGTGGCCGGCCACGACGTCCACGTCATCGAAGCCACTCCCCGGGAGGGCGTCGAGAGTGCCTACGGCAAGACGATCGCCTACATCCGCCAGTCGGATCGAGCTCCTCTGAAATTCGAGTTCTTCGACGAGGACGACGAGCTCGTCAAGACGCTGTTCGTCGAGCAACTGGCCGAGACCGACGCGGGCGCCCAGTACATCAAGCAGATGAAGATGCAGTCCGAAAAGGGCGGCTACAGTCGAATTGCCATCAACTCGGTCGAGTCCTCGGCCGATTTGCCGACATCGATCTTCAACCGCGAACAGCTTGGAGACTGAGTCTCCACGCTCCTCTCCGCTGGCCCGCCCCTCGACATCCCATCCAGTATCACGGGGACGTCATGCCCACGACAGCCGTCGGCGGATGCGACGCGTGCCGAGCCTCCTCTCGTGTTCGGAGCCTAACCTCGATACTCGTCGCGCTCTGTTTCCTCTCGGCTTCCGGTCCGATCTACGCCGAGGAGGACGTCGAGACGATCACCCACGGTTCAAATTCGAACGGGGAGGCATCCTCGGACGGGGACGCCGATGATAGCGACTCCTCGGGAGACGAGAACGTCGACACCATCACCCATGGTTCGGACGACGATTCCAGACAGACATCTTCGGAGGAGGAGACGGGAGGCGACGGCGACGTCGAGATTATCTCACACGATGCGTCCTCGGACGATGAAGCCTCGCCGGGGGGCTCGTCGGGAGGCGAGGTAGACTTTCGGGGGAGCTGGGGCACGACGACGGGCATCGATACGCGCTGGCAGTCGAACGAAGACGTCGTCGAGTGGAGTTCGCGCGTCGATCTCGGCCTCGAATATGATCTGTCGTCGACGAGTCGCGTCGTTCTGGAGGGCGACTTTCAACACTGGGTCGCCGGACAGGAGCGATCGGAGGGCCCCAATCTCCTGGTCAACGCCGCCGACCCCCGAGCGTCTTTCGAGGCTCGACTCGGGGAGTCGTACGTCCTGTGGCGATCGGATCGCTGGACGCTGCGAGCGGGACATCTCGTCACCGCCTGGGGCAGCACGAGTCTCGTGCGCCCCGGCGACGTGATCAATCCGGTCGACGGGCGCGACCTCTCGGTGATGGGGGGCGGTCAGAGTCGGACGCTCCCGCAGCTAGCCGCCGAGGTGGGGTATGTTGCCTCGGACTGGTCGCTCGAGGCGGTTGTCGTGCCCTTTTTCAAGCCCAATCGCCTCACCGTCTTCGGCCGAGATACGGCCATCGCGACGCCGCAGAATCCGCTGATCGGCGACCAGCTTCCCATCACGTCGCTCGTCGACCGATTCCTCGATCGCAGCCGATACGAAGAGGTTCAGCCCCTGTTGCAGTCGACGAGTGTCCCCGACGAACGCCCCAAAAACATCAGCGCCGGCCTGCGCGCGACCGCCACGGCGTGGAACACGGATCTCGGCCTCGGCTACTATTTTGGGTGGGATCGCACGCCTTTCCTGTCGATCGACGAGGATCTTCGCTCGCTGCTCGGACTGGTCGCCGAGGACGGTCAGGTCCTTCGGGACTTCGATCTGACGGGCTTCTTCAGTCGAAACCCGGAAGCCCTCGAGCTGGCCAACAACCTCGGCGAGACCCAGCAACAGGGGGGCTCGCTCGTGTCGTCGGAGTATCGTCGACGCCACTCGTTGGTGGCCAACGTCTCGAGATACATTGGACCGGTGGGCGTGCGAGCCGACGTGACGGTCAGCCCCGAGAAGACCTTCGTGACCGAAGAGCTCGAGGCGACGCGCCGGACGGCGGTCTTCGGAGCACTCGGTCTGTCGTACGAACGCTTGATCGATGGACGACCTCTGGCGATCACGCTCGAGGGATACGGTCTGCGCCCCCTGCCGCGCGAATCTTCGGTCAATCAGTGGTTCGTGTCAGACGACGAGCTCGGCCCTGAAGGCGGCGAGTTGGCACTCATCGGCGAGGGACTCTACGGCGTGGCCGCCGCCGTGCAGTGGCGTCTGCCGATCTGGAAACTCGACCTCCAGATCGGAGGAGTGGCGAACGTCTCCAGCGGAGACGTTATTCTCGGGGGGCGACTCCAGCGACAGTGGCGGAGCTGGTTGCGGACGGGCATCGGCGGCGTCGTCTACGAGGGACCTCCCCCCGAGGAGAGGCTCAGTCTTGGCGGGCTCTACGACCGCAACGATCAGATTCAGCTGACCGTCGGGGGCGATTTCTGATCCCACCGTCGTCTCTGGATTGGCTCATTCCTCCTCCGGGTGGAGGAGTCGGTCGCCCTCGGCGTCTTCGACGGAGAAGAGTTCCGCAAACTGGCCGAGGAGCTCGCGCTCGCGCGACGAGACGGGGTCGGTGAGACCGAAGAAGCCGCCCGAGGCTTCGGCGACTTCGCGAGCATGCTGAACGATGGATTTGGACTTCCAGTTTTCGGCACTCTCCTCGAGAAACTGGCTGAGCACGCGATTGACGCGCTTGAAGAAAGTATCCGAGGGCTGTTCTTCGAGCATCTGGTCGAGGAAGTCCGCGGCCTCACTGTCGGGCTCGATGCCGAACTCCTCCATCAGTTCCTCGAGTCGCTCGCGCTCCCCGATCGAAACCGACCCGTCCGCCCAGGCGACCTGAATCATCGGAACCAGCGGCAGGAGGCGGGCGGTCTCCTGGTCGAAACCCAACTCGAGGGCTTCTTTGGCGATTTCTTCGTTCGTATCGAGTGTACTGGCGATTGCTTCGCGCTCCTCATGGCGAATGGCCTCGAGACGTTTCTCGCGTCGAACCTCTTCACGCCACTCGGCCTGTTTCTGTTCGAAGTATTTGTCTTCTTCGTCGCTCGAGATGTGGTCAGTCATCGTGGTGGTTAGCAGGGGGGAAAGTTGCGCTCGTCGGTCCATATCGGTCGATAAGTGTCGACGATTGGCCAATATAATCGTGCCCTCCCCAAATGTCGAATGGCTCGCTCGATGGAGAAGGGCAGGCGCATCTGAATGTCTCTCTCCTCTCGGTCGACGCTCTCCCCCGACTCCGAGGGGGCGTTCGTTCGTCGACGTGCCAGCAAGTTGATCACGTCGAAGACGTATCAAGGCGATCCGAGCGTCGATCGGTCTTGACCTGATCCCCCGGGCGTCGAGGGACCAGCGACGGCGGCGTCATGAAGGCATGACAGCCGAACTCCCGGAGCCAG